>QNDO01000197.1 GCA_003644895.1 Candidatus Hydrothermota bacterium
GTATATACAGTATATCCTTCAATATCCTTAGGAGTGAGGCCTATCATCTTTAATCTCTCGGGGCTTGGTTTAAAGGGTTTCTTGCACTTGGGACATAATTTTCTAATAAGTCTCTGTGCAAGTACAAGAATAAGAGAATCTGCGATAAGATAGGGTGGTACACCCATATCTATGAGACGAGCAATGGTGCTGGGAGCGTCATTGGTGTGCAAAGTGGAAAGGACAAGATGACCAGTTAAAGCTGCTTTCACAGCAATAGAAGCTGTTTCTTCATCTCTGATCTCTCCCACCATGATGATGTCAGGATCCTGTCTTAAGAACGCCCTCAATGCAGCTGCAAAATTCAAACCGATTTCCTCTCTGACATTCACCTGATTGATACCGGGAAAATCATACTCAACAGGATCCTCTGCTGTCATAATATTAACCTCTGGCCTATTTAATTTAGAAAGGGCGGAATAGAGTGTGGTAGTTTTACCACTTCCAGTAGGTCCAGTAACCAAAATCATTCCGTAAGGCCTTGTAATGGCATATTCAAACTTTTTCAGTGAATCAGGCTCAAAGCCGAGTTTTGTTAGGTCAAGCTGTAGACTCCCTTTGTCCAGAATTCTCATTACTACCTTTTCTCCAAAGAGCGTGGGAAGAGTGGAGACACGGAGATCTATGGTTTTACCGTCAGCCATCTTCATCTTAATATGTCCATCTTGTGGTAACCGTCTCTCTGCAATATCGAGCTTTGAAAGAATCTTAATCCTTGAAACAATTGCATTTTTCCACGATATGGGAGGAGACTCCATTCTATGTAATGTACCATCTATCCTCATCCTGACACGAATTTCCTTCTCAAAGGGCTCTATGTGTATATCACTGGCTCCCTTCTTTACAGCATCTCTTATAAGAGCATTCACAAACTTTACCACTGGAGCTTCTTCTGCAAGCTGTAAGGCAACCTCTTCAGACTCTTCTTTTTCTTCTATAACCTCTATTTCATCTTCACCTACTGCACTTAAAACCTCGGATAATTCGTCTTCTTCTCCATAATATTTTTTAATGGCTGCTTTTATTTTATCCTCAGGTGCAAGAAGAGGCTCCACCCTATGGCCAGTTAAAAAAGTGAGGTTATCAAGGACTGCGATATTGGTTGGATCTGATACGGCAACATAAAGAATTCTACCCTTTCGTTTCAAGGGAAACACATTGTTTTTACGAGCAAAGTCTGCAGGTACTAGCTGCAGAACTGAAGGGTCTACACCATCCTCTGGAATTTCTGCAAGATGTATCTTGTATTCTCTACTTAAAACCTTCAAAAATTGTTCCTGAGTAACATATCCTAAATCTTCAAGAACTTTTATTACATCCTGTTTGGTGGTTCTTGCACGTTCTCTAGCTTCATGGGCTTGGTCAAGGTTTATTAATTTATACTTCAATAAAATATTCAATACTTTTCCCTCATCCACTATATCACCTCCACTATTATGATTATATTTTACTCTAAAAAACAAAATTGTCAAGCTTGAAGACACATCACCTACAATTTAAACTTAGATTATGCTATATATCCTAGTATTCATCTTCGGGGCCGTTGTAGGCAGTTTTATTAATGTATGTATTTACCGAATTCCTAGAAAGGAATCTCTGCTCTGGCCACCTTCCCATTGCCCTCACTGTGGAAGGAAGATTAAATTTTATGATAATATTCCTATTGTTTCTTACATTATATTAGGGGGTAAATGCAGATACTGTGGAGGGCGAATTTCATTGCAATATCCCTTAGTAGAAGCCCTCACTGCATTTTTATTTCTGGGTTTATATATAAAATTCCGCCTAAGTCTGGCATACCTAAAATTTATCCTGCTAGCCGCATCCCTTGTATGTATTTCCGGAATTGACCTTAAAGAAAAAAACATTCCCGACATCGTTGTACTGCCCTCAATTCTGATTGGAAGTATTATGAGTATAATACTCAAGGATATGGCCTTATGGAATATCCTTGCCGGGATATTTGGTGGAGCTCTCTTTTTATTTATTATTAGAATTGCTTCCAGCAAAATCTTGAAGAGGGAAGCTCTGGGAGAAGGAGACATTACACTAATAGCTATGATAGGAGCATATACGGGGATATACGGGGTATATATTTCTATACTCGCAGGTTCTATTGTTGGAAGTATTGTGGGAATTATTTTACTATTTAAAAAGCAGAGAGAAATACCTTTTGGACCCTTTTTATCCATGGGAGCCATTTTAGCAGTATTTCTTTTATTTAAATAATCTTTGCATTTTTTCCCCATTTATGATATAATAAAACCACCAAAGTAAAGGAGGGCATCATGAAGAAGCTGTTAGTAATAGCCCTAATCCTGGGCATTGCAGGGATAGGCTGTAAAAAAGCCAAAAAAGAAGAGGCTGCACAGCCTCCAACAACTGAACAGGTTGCTCCTGCAGAGACTACAAAAGTGGAAACTACAAAGGTAGAAACAACTGAAGCCCAGCAGCCTGCTCAGACAGAAGAAGCACAGGAAAAAGCAGAAGAGGCTGGCAAATAAACAGTTAAACACTTAGTGGGGCCGTAGCTCAACTGGGAGAGCGTCAGGCTGGCAGTCTGAAGGTCGTGGGTTCAAGTCCCACCGGCTCCACTTTTATTTTGCGGGGGTGGCGGAACAGGCAGACGCGCCAGATTTAGGATCTGGTGGGTAAAACCCGTGCGGGTTCAAGTCCCGCCTCCCGCATATTGTTATGTTTTTTCTACATATTTTAATTGCTTTCAAATTTATATCGCTGGTTCCAAGTATCACAGAAATTTTTTATATCCTAGATGCAGAGGATAGTCTTCTGGCAACAACCATCTACTGTAACTACCCTGCAGAAGCTCTAGAGAAGCCAAAGGTGGGAGATTTAATCCATCCTGACTACGAAAAAATACTTCGGTTGAACCCTGATTATATTCTCATCACTTTGCCTATGCAGGAGATGGTCAGAAGAAACCTTGACAAATTGGGGTTAAAATGGTTGGCTTTTTCTCCTGAATCAATTGAAGGTGTGCTGGAGACCATTGATTCTCTCGGTAAAATTACAGGTAAAAGATCAAGAAGTGCTTATGTAATAGATTCTTTGAGAAAAATATTGAAGACCCTTGGATCGCCCCTTCGTTCTCCAGAGATTTATATTGAATTATCATATAAACCACTATATACCTGTGGAGGGAAAAGTTTCATTAATGAGATTATTGAAGTTGCTGGAGGAAGAAATATATTTGCTGATCGGAATACTGGTTATTTTTCTCCTCCCCAGGAGGATATTATAAAAAAATCACCGGATATTATAA
>QNDO01000198.1 GCA_003644895.1 Candidatus Hydrothermota bacterium
ACACTAAGATTGATGAAAATACAAGAGTCCGAGCGAGGGGAGGAATTTAAACTTCAAAGATTTTTAGATAAAATAAAGGGTGCTTATGATTTCATATTTATTGATTGTCCACCAACAATGTCTATATTTACTTTAAGTGCATACCTCGCGTCTGACGCATATCTAATCCCTGTAAAACCAGATTATTTATCTTCAATAGGATTGCCTCTTCTAGAGAGAGGTATTAAAGATTATGAAGAGAGATTTGCAAAACGGATTAAACAAATTGGCATCATTTTTACCATGGTTGATATACGCACTACACTTATGAAAGACACTATGAATACGCTAAAGGCGTCTACAAATAGAGTTGTTTTCGATAATTATCTACGTCACTCAACTAAAATCGCTCGTGCTGTTAAACAAAATAAAGTGTTGTTTAATTATTCAGAATCCAAACCATATGGTAAGGAAATTATAAATATCGCAGATGAATTTTTAGATAAAGTTAGGAGGCGTTAAAAATGAGAAAAAAGGAGGATACATTTTTTGAATTTATATCAAAATTACTAGGACTTTTTGCAAAGTACGATAAAAGAGAGCTATCAAATTTTCGCAATAGGCTGGAGGAAATAAGAAGTAGTGGAGATTTTAGAGTTAAACCAAGGAATAGATATGTTAAAAAACGTGGAGAGCAAGCAAAAAATGAGATCATTGGTGGGCTACCTAAGGTATTCCTATCAAAAAAGTATTTTCCAAAAAATCTTGATATTGATGCTTTTGCCAGGAGACATCTAGGTATCCATATACCTCAACCACATAAAAAATCAAGACCTGAACTTATTGGTATAGTAATAACAAAGGTTGCAGAGTTGAAACCAGAAGAATTGAATAGTTTTAACAAAGTTCTTAAAGAAGTATTAGCCAGAGTGGATGAAGGAAAAGTTGATGACTTCTTTTTAGAATGGGAAAAAGCTATCCATAATTTAAAATTCAAATGAGTAATATGCCAGTTAATTTTCTTGAAAAAGACTTTGAGGATTTAAAAGAATTTCTAATTAAAAAAAGGTTAATTAGCGAGAACGAGGATAAAGGGATACTAACAAACCTAAAGCATATCCACAAGGTCTGTTATTCTTTTGCATTATGGGATCATAACTTAGCGAGGATTCCATATAATGGTAAAGTATTTCTGAAAGAGATAAGATCAGATGCCATTCAATCAATTCCCTTGCTGTTACTAGGTTTCAAAAAACCAGTGTCCATCTTATTGAGAGGTATAATTGAAAATAGTCTTAAGCACATTTATTTTATTGATCATCCAGTTGAGTTTGAATGGTTAACAACCAAATCTAAATATTTTCCTACTATGAATGATTTATATGATTATACTATATCTCATCCTTCTTTGAAAAGTGTTTTTGAAAAGATAGATATTGTGGATGTATTAAAGCAAAAATATATTAAATCCTCCATGTTAGTTCATAGTCGTGATGTCTCCCATATGCAATTAGTTAAATCACTATCTGGTATTAAACGTGATGAAGGATTTATAACAGATTATAAATCAGATTTAATAGATATAGGGAATGTAATTAATTTGATGTTTGGACTGGTACATAAAGAGAGATTTAATAAGTTCAATCAGTTTTCTCAAGAAATCATATTAAATTGTATGAATAGAAAAACTAGAAGGATATTCCATGGGATTTAGGTTAATATATCTTTCCCATAATAACAATATTCTCCCTACTCATCGTCTCCCCAACTTCCCCTGGGATGTTGCTTGGTGCATTTTTAGAAGGCATCCTTTTATTGGGGATGTTTCTCACAATCGTTTTTATATGTTTAAATCCTAACTCAGCTCCTAACTCAATAATAATCTCATCTGTTGGTATCTGTATCTTTTTTACGGTTCTATTCCCCACAACCATACAGATATGACCATTATCCTCCATCACTCTATCAATCTCCTTCATACAATCATTTAGGTCAATATAAAAACTCAAAACATCTTTTACCCTTTTTTCATCTTCTTTTTTGATCTTTTCTATCACTTGGTTTAGTGCTTCTGAGTTCAGACTATGATTAAGATTTTTTGTTGGTATTCCACCAAGAGATTTTTTATCTATGCTCTTTGATTTTTCCCCATCTAGCCCTAACCATTGTAAAGAAAGCCTTGAGAACTGCCCATAAGCTACGGTTGTCCTTGAATCGCCATAAGGTGGAGAAGTTACAACTAAGTTTATAGATTTTGAAGGAATACTTGTCTTTTTTCTTGTATCTTCGTCTAAAATCTTGACCCACACATTGCTATTATACTTTTTGTAAAACTCCTTCATCCTCTCTATGTTGGCTTGTGCCTTCTCCTTAAAGGTTAGAAGAGCACTAGGATTATACCTGCTTAATCTTTTCTCAGGTATTCTAATCAGTTTGAACTCACTAGTCTTAGTGTTACTTACTACCCTTACAGTTTCGCTAAATGGAACTAAGAAGAAGTCTCTAATATCCTTGTTATTGATTTGATCTATACAGTTTTTTATAATCGTCAACTCTTTGATAACATTCGGTTTGAACCAGTAATCTATATTAAAGAACCTCGGCGTTTCAACATCTTTTAGTCTAAAGTTTAAATCCCTGATGTCCTCTTCTATTTTGGCTATTAGTCCCTTAAATTCATTTTGTAAGGTTTTCGGATTTATTGGTGTTGTCTTTACTTTTGACAATAACAGAGCTAATGGGTTTATATCAATACCATAACTATTCCTGCCCAATATCTTAGATTCTACCAAGACAGTGCCAGAACCACAAAAGGGATCTAAGATAACATCGTTTTCTTTACTGTATTTATTAATTAATCTTCTCGCTATCTGAGGGATCATCATTGCTGGGTAAGAATGGAAGCCGTGAGTGGAATATTTTGTATCCGCAATTCTAAAGTCCCACGAATGATCTACGATTTTATTTCTCATTGTTCTTTCTCATCTTGTTTTTTGCAGATTCGGATATGAAGGATTTCTCTGTGAGCCATCCCAACACGATATTTCTAACTATGTCAGCATCACCGTCACCCATCTCTCCCCTTAAAGTCTCGATGAGTTTCCACTGTCTCTCTGTAAATGAGACAAGTACCCTTTTTGATTTCCCCATTTTTCTTATCTATATATTAAATATATATTTTAGTTATAAATTACACATTAAATTATAAAAATCACTTCAATAAAAAATGTCGCCTTAAATAAATTTCGTAAAAATTAGAAAAAAGGCGGGGTTCGGAATTTCATATACCATCAATCTCTTAAAAAGAAAAGTATTTATAC
>QNDO01000199.1 GCA_003644895.1 Candidatus Hydrothermota bacterium
ATTTGTCAAAAAAGATGATGAAACAGGACTTCTCTGTTCAGGCAATAAAGTAAGGAAGCTTGAATATCTTTTGAAAGATGCCCTGGACAAGGGGTATAATTCTGTCATAACCTGTGGTGGTATCCAATCCAACCACACCAGGGCCACCACCTACCTTGCAATAAAATTGGGCCTACGGCCCTTTGTGATGGCAAGGGGGGAACCCGTTTTACCTCCGCAGGGAAATTTCTTTTTGAATTTATTGTTCGGTGCGCGCTTTAAATTCATCACAAGAGAACAGTTCAAAAATGTAGAACATTATATGGAAGAATGGGGAAAGGAGCTTTTAAAAGAGGGATTCAATCCATACATTGTTCCTGAAGGTGGTTCAAATGCACTGGGAGCCTGGGGATATGTGGATGCTATGGAAGAATTAAAAGATGTCATCGAGAAAGAAAAAATCGAAGCTCTTTATTTTGCAACAGGTTCCGGAGGTACTGGAGCAGGGTTGCTTATTGGAAAAGAATTTCACAACGTGAAGATAAAACTTGTGGGTGTTCTGGTAGTGGATACCATTGAATATTTTACAAACAAGATAAACAAAATAGTGGAAGATTTCGAAGAACTCTACGATGTAACAGTGGATGCAAGAGCACAGGAGATAGAATTCCTTGATGGTTTTATTGGAAAAGGCTATGCAATACCATATCCTGAGGAGATAGAAACCATATCAAGAATTGCAAAATACGGAATAATTCTTGATCCGGTATACACTGGCAAGGCTTTTCACGGCATGTTACAGCACATAAAGGAGAGGGGCTACAGGCGGGTCATGTTCTTACATACTGGTGGTATATTCAGTATATTTGCATTCAATGAATATTTTCAGCATGAAACAAAAGGTCTTCTTTAGGAGTAGTGATGGATTAAGGCTTGCCGGTATTCTTCACTTCCCGAAAAAAACTAGGAATACCGGCGTCATCATATGCCATGGATACACCGGCAGCAAAGACACCAACTTTATCCCTGAACTTGGGGAAACACTTGAAGAGAATGGTTTTCTCACCCTTAGATTTGATTTTTCTGGGAATGGTGAGAGTGAAGGGAGATTTGAAGAAAGGACATGGTCTCACTATGTTAAGGATCTGAAAAGTGCCATCCAGTTCCTTGAAGAAAATGAAGATATCGAGAATATATGTGTTATTGGTTTCAGTATGGGGGCAGCAATATCCATCATTGAATATAACAGATACCACAATTTTGATTATCTCATCCTGCTTGCCCCACTTCTCAGCCCCACTGATCATGGATTCACATTAAAACAATTTGAACGCCTTGAAAACGATGGCTACATCGAATTTACAGACTCTCACGGTAGAAAGAGGAGGCTGAGCAGGGCATATTTTGAGGATATGGAAGAGCATGATATTATGAAATATGCTCAGGCTCTGGATATTCCTGTGCTTATTATAATCGGTGACCAGGACAATGTAGTTGGTACAAAAAACTGCCTTATTCTTGATAAAAGGCTGAAATCCCCTCATAAATTAGCAATCCTTTCCGGTGAAAACCATGTTTTTCACAACAAGGGTGAGAAATTATCACCCATAATTCTGGAGTTTCTGGAGACATTTTCTCCTTAATTTTTCCTTTACATTTCATACCCACTATTATAAAATTTCACTGAAATTAGAAAACAAGGAGGAAATCATGAAAATATCGGATTTCAGGAGTGACACTGTTACTAAACCCACAAAAGAAATGTATGAGGCCATGGTTAAAGCCCCTGTGGGAGATGATGTTCTTGGTGATGACCCCACAACAAAGGAACTGGAGAAACTCGCTGCAGATATGACAGATTTCGAAGCTTGCCTTTTTGTTCCCTCTGGGACCATGGGAAATGCCATTGCAGTGAGAGTCTGGGCTGAAGAAGGTACTGAAGTTATCGTTGAGGAGATGTCCCATCTGTATAATTCTGAGACCGCCCATCTGGCCGTAATTTCAAGAGTTATGCCCCGCCCTGTTAAGAGTAATCGAGGGATGATTGACCCAGAAGATTTACGAAAAAGCATAAGATTTCAAACGGAGCACAGAGCAAGAACCTCACTGGTCTGTCTCGAAAACACCCACAACTACTGGGGAGGAAAAGCACTACCACCAGAATATCTTGAAGAGGTGAGCAAGGTAGCAAAAGAGCATAACCTACCGGTACACCTCGATGGTGCAAGGATATTCAATGCTGCTATATTTTTGAAAAGAGATGTTAAGGAGTTCACAAAACATGTGGATTCTCTGATGTTCTGTCTCTCCAAAGGATTGTCCTGTCCGGTGGGATCAATGCTCTGTGGTTCAAAAGACTTCATAGAAAAGGCTCGCCGTGTCAGGAAAATGCTAGGTGGCGGGATGAGACAGGTTGGTGTACTCGCTGCCTGCGGCATTTATGCCCTCAGGAACATGGTCTCAAGACTTGCAGAAGATCACTTAAATGCAAAAAAACTTGCAGAAGGACTCGCTGAAATTCCCTACTTTAAAATTAATCCCGATGATGTGGAGACAAATATTGTAATTGTCGAAAGTGAAAGAGACCCCGAAGAGGTATGTGAGAAAATGAGAGAAAAGGGTGTTCTTGCTCTTCCCTTTGGTCCAGGCAGAATTCGATTCGTCACACATAAGGATGTGAATGAGGAAGATGTGGAACGTGCGATAAAGGTGCTTAAAGAAATGAGTTGATAGCAGATTAAGAAGACCCAAAAGCAGGAGGTTCCATTGTGCATTTTTTGACAGTCCCCCTACCCGAAGAGATAGAAAGGGAAGAAAAACTTGGAAATTTTAAAAGAGCAAAGAGTCTAATCTACAAGAGATTACAATCAAACTTACCTTCACCATTAAAAGAACGCCTTGAGTATGAGCTTGAAAGAATAGAACGCCTCATAAAGAATTATCCCTACAGTGAGAAAAAGGCTATAAAACGGCTCTTCAAAACTATTAAGAATTTCACAAACAGAGAATACAGGGCACTTTTAGAGGAAGGTTTACTTGATTACATAACTGTTGAAGGTAAACGAAAATTTGAGAGTAGATTTATAGAAAATCTTATATTTGCCCGTCCCGAGTACCGCAAAAGAGTAAAACCCAACAAAAAACGCGAGAAAGCAAGGCAAATATTGTATAAAAGAATTAAAGAGTTGCTGGATGGATCAAGACCCAAAACTTACACAGTTACTGCTGAGATAGAAGTAACGCTACAAACCGAGAAAATAAAAGGTAAGAAGGTAAGATGCTGGTTGCC
>QNDO01000200.1 GCA_003644895.1 Candidatus Hydrothermota bacterium
ACTGAAGTGATACCCGAAGCCTGATTATACCAGAAATATACCTGATAATCCGGAGCAAAATAATCAGGAGGTTCATTGGCAAATACTATATGTCTCCCCCAGGAGTCCCATATGCCGGCTCCTGGATCCCCAATATATCCTGAACTATCTGTCTGGTCTACATCTATGGCAAAGCCATATGCTACATCCCAAGAAGCCTTGTTCTGGGTTTTCACAGCAAAATATAAACTATCCTGACTTATGTAATAATAGAAGGTATCAAGATCAGCACCGGCCAGATCAGTGGTATCACTATTTGCTGCCCCCACAATCCATCCTTCACCCGCATCTATAATCCCATCGAGAATCGGGGCAGCATGTAAACCAGAAATCATAAAAATAATCACAAATACAAACATCACCTTTCTCATAGCTACCTCCTTTTTCCCCTTATAATTTAATTCAAACCTCAACAATTGTCAAGATTTAATTTGATTAAACTCTTTTTTAAACTTAAAATAAATGACATGCTCGACATCAGATTATTGAGAGAAAATCCCCAGAAGATAAAGGACGGGCTTCAAAAGAGGGGGGAAGATCCCGATGTTGTGGATAAACTCATTGCTCTGGATATTGAAATTCGGAAAATCAAAAAGGAGCTGGATGAACTGAGAAAAGAAAGGAATGAAATTTCCCGCGAGATTGGAAGGCTTAAGAGAGAAGGGAAAAATGTCGAGGAGGTTCTAAAAAAAGTTGGCAATCTGGGAGACAAAATAAAGGCGAAAGAAATACAACTGCAGAATTTTCAAAGAGAATTTGACTCTATATGGTATCACCTTCCCAACTTACCCCACGATTCCGTTCCTGTGGGGCAGACACCTGAAGACAATGTAGTGATAGAAGAATGGCATCCTGTTAGAAAACTGGATTTTGAACCTCTCCCACACTGGGATATAGGAGAGAGACTGGGTATTTTAGAATTTAAAAAAGCGAGCGAAATCTCCGGTTCCCGCTTTGCCATTTACAAAGGTGCAGGGGCAATACTGGAACGGGCATTAATAAATTTCTTTCTCGACTATAACAGAGAGAAAGGATATGTGGAAATATTTCCTCCCTACCTCGTGAAAGAATACGCTATGATTTCTTCTGGGCATCTTCCCAAATTTAAAGTTGAAATGTATCACACAGAAGATGATGACCTCTATTTGATTCCCACTGCAGAAACGGTACTGGCCAATCTCCACAGAAACGAAATTTTAGAGGAGAAAGAATTGCCTAAATATTACATGGCATATACAGCCTGTTTCCGCAGAGAGGCAGGCTCTTACGGTAAGGATGTAAGGGGTATAATTCGCGTTCACCAATTCAATAAAGTAGAATTGTTCAAATATACAAAACCAGAGGACTCCTATGAAGAACTGGAAAAGATGCTACAGGATGCTGTGGAACTGGTAAAATTGTTGGAGTTACCTTATAGAGTGGTCCTTTTATGCACCGGTGATATGGGATTTGCAGCTTCAAAAACATATGATATCGAAGTATGGGCCCCCGGAGTTAAAAGATGGCTGGAAGTATCTTCAGTATCCAATACAGAGGATTTTCAAACGAGACGAGCAAAAACAAGAATGAGAAGAAAGGATGGAAAAACTGAATTTCCACATACCCTTAACGGCTCAGGACTCGCAACTCCTAGAGTTTTTGTAGCTATTCTTGAAAATTATCAGAACAAGGACGGTTCCATAACAATTCCGGAAGTTTTGAGAAAATATATGGGGGGCGTAGATGTTATCCTTCCCGGAGTTTAGAAAAGAAATCATAAAATATTGTGTTTTAATGTACGAAAAGAATTACGTAGTTGCTTCAGATGGAAACGTCAGCGTAAGGATTTCAGAAGGACACTTTCTTATTACGCCTTCCGGTAAAAGAAAGTCGGAGCTTGAATATAAAGATCTTATGGTGATAGATAAGGAAGGGAATGTAATAGAAGGTAATTTTACTCCCTCAACAGAGATGTGGATGCACATTTGGATTTACGAGATGAGGCCTGATGTGAATGCAGTGATTCATGCCCATCCTCCTTATTCCACAGCCTTTTCCTTCCAGATGCCCAGAGAATACGTTCCTCAGCTACCCGAAATTGAAAGTCTCGTGGGAAAGATTGGCTTTGTTCCTTACAGGGAAGCCGGCTCTCTGGAACTGGCAAAACTTGTAAAAGAAAAGATAACAGAACACAATGGACTCATCCTTCAAAAACATGGAGTGGTGGTAGTAGGACACAATCTTGAAGAATCATTTAACAGACTTGAACGCATGGAGTTCGAATTTAAAATTAAAAGTCTAAGGGAAAGTTTCCGATGAAGTGGACTGCCAATGAAGTCAGGAAAACATTTCTTGAGTATTTTAAAGAGAAAGGACACACTATAGTTCCCAGTTCACCCCTCTTGCCCAAGGGTGACCCGACTCTCCTTTTTACCAATGCTGGAATGAATCAATTTAAGCTTTTCTTCCTGGGGAAAGTAACACCTCCTTATAAAAGAGCCACTTCCTGTCAGAAGTGCATGAGAGCGGGAGGGAAGCATAACGATCTGGATAATGTGGGATTTACAAAAAGACATCATACTTTTTTTGAGATGCTGGGTAATTTCTCCTTTGGTGATTATTTCAAGGAAGAAGCAATCAAATTTGCATGGGAACTTTTAACTGAAATATATAAACTTCCGAAAGAACGCCTCTGGATCACGGTTTATGAAAAGGATAACGAAGCTGCTTCCATATGGAGGAATACTATTGGAGTATCAGAAGAGCGTATAATCAAGCTGGGCGTGAAGGATAATTTCTGGGAAATGGGTGAAATAGGACCTGCAGGTCCCTGTTCCGAAATCTTGTATGATCTGGGAGAGGAGGAAGACCCTGCTCAAAAAGATCCTTCAATGAAGGGAGAAAGATTCCTCGAACTATGGAATCTTGTTTTCATGCAATTTAACAGAGAAGAAGATGGAAACCTGGTGCCTCTTCCCAACAAAAATATAGACACGGGTATGGGACTTGAAAGATTATTACGTATACTTCAGAGCGCCGATTCCAATTATCACACGGATCTATTCATGCCCATCATAGAGGAAGTGGAGAGAATAACCGGTGTAAAATACCATGATGATGAAAGGGGAAGTGCCCATAGGGTTCTCGCAGATCATTCCCGCGCTCTCACTTTCGCCATAGCTGATGGCATTTATCCCTCCAACTACGGGCGTGGATATGTTTTAAGAAGAATTTTAAGAAGAGCCCAC
>QNDO01000201.1 GCA_003644895.1 Candidatus Hydrothermota bacterium
AAATTCCCTGGACCAGTATAGCAATTCTTCTTGGGGTTGCGAAGGTTTTTATCTCTTCAAATTTTATCCTCTTATCTTCCAAAAATCCCTTTATCTTCTCTTCCAGATTTCTGGTTGCTGGTAGGATGTAAGATGCAGGTATTTCTTCAGTACCTATCTCAAGAAGGAATTCACTCATTTTCTTCCTCCAGTTTGAGGTAAAGTAATGCTGCCTTTTTAGCCAGTTTTCTCACCCTCTGGATGTATGCAGCACGTTCTGAAACAGATAACGCTCCTCTGGCATCAAGTATATTAAAAGTATGGGAGAGCTTGACTACCATATCATAACCAGGGAATAAAAGCCCCCTGTCCAGAAGTCTATGTGCCTCTTCCTCATATTTTTTGAAGAGCTCCAAATGGAAATTTACATCAGCCTCTTCATAATTATAAACAGAGAATTCATATTCAAATCTTTTGTACACATCTCCCCATTTTACCCCTGGAGCCCAAACGATATCGAAAATAGAATCAACATTCTGAACGTACATGGCAATCCTTTCAAGACCATAGGTTAATTCCACAGGAATGAGATCCAGGTCTATTCCACCAACCTGCTGAAAATAAGTGAACTGGGTGATTTCAAGTCCATCAAGCCACACTTCCCATCCAAGGCCCCAGGCTCCAAGGGTAGGAGATTCCCAGTCGTCCTCCACAAATCGCACATCATGTTTTTCCAATTCAATTCCAAGGGCGCGCAGAGAATCAAGATAGATATCCTGTGAGTTATATGGTGCAGGTTTTAGTATCACTTGGAATTGATGAAATTGCTGGACTCTATTTGGATTTTCAGCATATCTTCCGTCTTTTGGACGTCTTGAAGGTTCAACATACGCCACCTTCCAGGGTTTTTTGCCTAGAGAGCGTAGAAAAGTATGAGGATTGAAGGTTCCTGCACCAACTTCAGAATTATAGGGTTGCGCAATTACACATCCCCTCTCTGCCCAGTAATTTTGCAGCCTCAAAATTATATCCTGAAAGGTCAGCATGGGTTTATTATACAATCTTTAAGTGGTTGCTTCAATTTTAGACAGGCTTCATGATTATATATGTTGAAATGGAAAAAATTTCGCCTGGGGTTTCTTGAAACCAACTGTTATGTAATTTATGATACAGAGACAGGAAATGGTATCATTGTTGATCCTGCCATTCCCTCAGAAGATGTGAAAAAGTATATTGAAAAAGAAGGTGTTAAAATTCAATACATTATCAATACTCATGGGCACTTTGATCATATCGGTGGGAACTCTTACTTTAGAGATCTCACAGGTGCAAAGATAGCCATCCACAGGGAGGATGCCCATATGCTTACAGATCCTCTCAGAAATCATTCTGAATGGACTGGCGTGGGGGTAATTTCACCTGCCCCGGACATTATTTTTGATAATGAAGAAGAATTGAATATGCAGGGAATTACATTGAAGATTATCCACACTCCGGGGCATACTAGAGGCAGTATTTGTATTCTTGTCAATAATGAATTAATACTTACCGGTGATACCCTTTTTTATGATTCCATAGGAAGAAGCGATCTCCCCGAAAGCGCCCCTGAGAAGATGAAGAAGTCACTTGATAAGATAAAAAAACTGTCTCCCCATTTGTGGGTACTTCCGGGGCATGCCGCACCTGCGAAACTTGCAGTAATCCTGGAGAAGAATCCCTATCTGGTGTAGATTATTCTCCTTATTTCCTCCCGTTCACCACCTCTGATTTTGAGAAAATACAGTCCTTCGTGGACGGGATTCAGCTCATACCTGCCATTTTCGGTAATATGGAGTGATTGAATCCTTCGACCAGCAACATCGTAGAGGGATACTTCAATGGGAGAATTAACAGCTTCTACATAGAGAATCAGTTTTTTTCTGGAGAATGTGTTGCAGTGAATCTTCCATTCTGCTCTCTTCACAGATTCTCTTATGGAAGTGGGGATAGACTTTTCCAGAACTTTAAATTCATCTACACCAATGTTAGAACCACCGCCGTCTCCTGTTCCCTCCAATTTGAATGATATAAAGGAAGCCTTACTATTAAGCACAATATAATGAGAAGTTACGGAATCCCAGCTGGATGATGTCGAAAGAACAGTATCCCTGATCCATGTGTTACCCTCATCCAGGGAATAATAAATCGTGAGTGAGTCATCTCCGTCCGAATTATGATAGAGTAGGGTATAATACACTGTATCCTTTTCCACTTTGAAAACGGGTGTGATGAGAGAAGCTACTGTCCCATTGGCACTACCTGTGGTGTTGAAATAGGAAAGATTTCCATTCAGGGAATCCATACCGGCATCTTGAGCCGAGCCGAATAGCCATTCGGAGCCTGTTGAACTCCAACCAGGAGGTATAAGGCCTTCTTCAAACCCTTCTCTGAAAGTCACATTTTCAGGTAGAGGAACCTCTCTCAGGAAAATGTCATCTACAATAAGATAAAATTTATCAATTCCCGCATTGCGTATCCCAATATAAATTGTGTCCCCTCTGTATTTATCCAGTCCAAAAGTTATACGGTGATATAGAGTATCCGGAAGTGAGGATGCAAAAACCAGTTCCATGGTATCAGATGGGGATTGAGAACCAAGAACCCATACTTCGAGGCTTTCTGGATACGAAGAACTAATAGATCTTGCGAATAGACCAAAAGATGTGCTGTTTTCGTACAACACAGGAATAGGAGGGGTTATCAGCCAGTCATCATTCCCAGAAGGATTCCATCGGGAAGCAGTAAAGTAAAAGCCGGTGTGGGTGTAATTACTTCCGCTGTACCAATCCCATGTATGCCCATCTCCATCACCATCCCATACACTCCAGCCAGGTGGAGGAAAAGAGTCTATAAATTCAAGTCCCTGGGCCCAGGCAGAATAGGAAGGAAATATATATACAGTGTATGTGAAAGTGTCATTTTCAGGGATTGCGTCCTGTGAAAGTGCAGTCCAGCATTTTATATTCATTATCTGTTCGAAATAAGGGGTAAATTCAACTGAGGTATATTTTTCCTTTTTGATCCCGATGCTTAGAGTGTCGGTGAAGGTATCTGATTCCAGAATGTACGTGGTCGGTACATCCTCCTCAAAGTTCCCATAGTTTTTGAAATAGTAAAAGACTGTGTCGGTTTCATCTACAGTGTAAGGATAGCTTAGAAAGCTGAAGGCGGAAGCACCTACGTCATGGATCTTTTCGTAATGCCCCACTGCCCTGATGTTAAAGTCAGCTTGTGTAAG
>QNDO01000202.1 GCA_003644895.1 Candidatus Hydrothermota bacterium
ACCCGTTTTCATTACATGCGATATATGCGTAATTACCCACCACATAAACATCCTCAGCATGCCGGGGTGTAGAACAATGTCCAACTTCAGTAGGCGATGTAGGGTCACTCACATCTATAATCCGTAATTCGTTTTCATTACATACAACATATGCATAATTACCGTCTACATGCACACCCCGAGCAGCCCCTGGAGTGTTATAATCTCCAATTTCAACAGGGGCTGCAGGATTACTCACATCTATGATCCGTAATCCGCCCTGACCATCCGCAATATATGCATAGTTCCCTGCAATATAAACATCCATAGAATGTCCTGGTGTCTTATGATACCCCACCTCAATAGGTAATGTAGGATTACTTACATCTATAACTCGTAATCCGCCCTGACCATCCGCAATATATGCGTAATTATTGACTACACAAATACCATGAGCCTGCCCTGGTGTATTATAATAGCCAACTTCTTGAGGTGTTGTAGGACTACTTACATCTATAACTCGTAAACCACCATCCCAATCCGCAACATAAGCACAATTACTCACCACACAAATACCATAAGCCAGCCCCGGTGTATCATAATAGCCAACTTCTTGAGGTGCAGCAGGATTACTTACATCTATAACTCGAAATCCGTAAACACCATCTGCAATATATGCATAATCGCCAACCACATAAATGTCATAAGCCCAACCCAGTGGTTCATAATATCCTACCTCTTTAGGTGATGTAGGATCACTCACATCTACAACCCGTAAACCATACCAATCCACGAGATATGCATAATTACCGACTACGTAAACACTCTGAGCAGCCCCTGGTGTATCATAATGTCCAATTTCAGTAGGCGATGTAGGGTCACTCACATCTATAACTCGTAAACTGTCATGATCCGCAACGAACGCATAATTAGCAACTACATAAACATTGTAAGCCCAGCCTGGTGTATCATAATGTCCAATTTCAGTAGGCGATGTAGGGTCACTCACATCTATAATGCGTAAACCATGCTCAACAGCTCCAATGTATGCATAATTTCCTATTACATATACACCCCAAGCAAACCTTGGTATATCGCAACTGCCTAACTTAATAGGAGTTTTCACATTACTCACATCCCACACTTCCAATCCGCCAGGGCCATCTGCTACATATAGAAACTGCCTGGTAACATCATAATATAAATCGTTTACAGATCCTCTTGTGTGAATTCTCTCCGATACCTTCACAGGGCAATGAGGGTCAGAAACATCCAGAATATATACACCCCCACCAGAACCAAGAAAAACATAATCTCTCACACTATCCACTGCAACGGTCCAAGAAGGTCCAAAAGGCCAGCCCCCAACATATCTCACATTCAATGAATCATAAATAGACTTTTCTCCTACTTTGTCATATATGACTAAATTCTTTTTACTTACAATTGAGTTAACGCTTGTTATAACCGTTAACAATATAACCACAACACTACTCATTCACCATCTCCTTCTGTTTCGCTATTTTATTTTCTCAACCAAATTTTGTCAAGGTATCGCTATTCCTCAAAAATAATCTTACCGAAGGGGGTATTGTTTCCTCATGAAGTGTGGAATAAAAAGAAGGGGAGCTCCGGAGACTTTATAATCAATAACTTCAACAAACAGGAGGAGCTCCCCATGCACGCTGTTATACCATATTATAATCTTAATGCAGAACAAAAGAAAGGTATAATCTCTGCTAACCAAAAACTGTATAAAAAGCCTCCAAAAAAGAAAAGACACTTATACTCAACGATCTACAAGCTATCTGAGGAGCCTGGTTATATTGAGGTTGATCTTGTGGAGCACAATGGAGGGAACAGTAAGGGTGAGTTTATTTATACTCTTTGTGGGGTGGATGTGAAGACTTATTGGGTCTTTTTGAGGCCTTTGAAGAATAAGGCAAGGGTGTGGACTATTGAGGCTTTAGATGACATTATAAATAGTTCACCTTTTACTGTTTACCATATTCATAGTGACAATGGGAGTGAATTTATCAATATTCATTTGCTTGAGTATTGCAGGGAGAGAGGGATAAGGTTTACGCGTAGCAGGGAGCATGCGAGCAACGGCAATCCCCATGTGGAGAATAGAAACATGGTCGTTGTCAGGAGATATGTGGGATATGCTCGTTATGATACAGAGAAAGAGTTAAAAGTTCTCAAAGAGTTATACTATTACATTGAATTGAGGCACAATTTCTTTATTCCCACAATGAGATTAATAACAAAGGAAAAAGTAGGTAAAAAATACAAGAGGGTTTATGAAACTAAAACACCTTACCAGAGGATAATAGAAGATCCTTCTGTTCCAGAGTTGATAAAAGAGGCACTCATGGAATTCAAGAAGAAACTTGATATTGTAAAAATCAATAAAACCATAATAAAATTGTATAACCAACTCGAAAAGACCCACAGAAAAAAGGAGGTTAACCCATAATGAAAAAATTAACTATTTCGGTTAGAAATAATTTTGAGGAAAGACGGGTATTGATGTTTAAAAAACAATTTTGAGGAAAAGGAAGTTGAAGGCTAAAAAGAACATAATTATTACTTCACATGTAAATTACTTTAGGCTATAATTATTACAGGAGGTTGAAATGAAAAAAATGTGGATTATATTCATAATTTTTTTGATTTCATGTGAGAGTAAAGAGAAAGTGACAGGACTTGTAGATTACGCCACTGAACCTGTGATAGAGGACATACTTCTTGCAAAAAGAATATATGATGGAATGCCCCAGGGAATAGCTGATTATTTCTATCGCGGTGATACTGTTAATCTCTGGATCCTTTGGGAAGAATCCAGAGATACCCATGAAATCACCTCCCTCTGGTTTACCCCATCTGGTAATCTCGAAGATTCCCTCACACTGCGTATTGTTGTAGGTAAACATCTCATTACCATTTTCTCAAAGCCCATGGCCATGTATTCAGATACAGGGGAATGGGAAATTGCGGTATTTTCAGATGGAGATTTTAAGGCCAGTGTGATTTTTTATCTGGATGAGTAAGGAAAGGAGATTTTGCCCATTATAACCGGGTGTCTTGCACCAGTTACTTGCGGAAGGTTATTGGGTTTCTTATTCCAGGCAAGATATCCGAGGATTGCAAAGGCCATAGATTCCCTGGCTTTGGAATTTACCCCCTTTTCTTCAAAAGTATAAACAGGTATCCCCTTAAGTTCTGCCTTAATCCATTCAATTAAAGTTCTGTTATACGCTCCTCCTCCTGC
>QNDO01000203.1 GCA_003644895.1 Candidatus Hydrothermota bacterium
GTTATTGGGTTGGCCATCATCATCGAGAGACTCTATTCCCTCTTTATAAAAGTAAGGATAAACCCATCCAAACTGGTCAATGATGTGACCAAGATGATCGAGGAATCAGGGATTGATGAGGCTCTTGTGTTCCTTAAAAAACATAAAAGCCCTATAGCCAAAGTGCTGGCTGCAGGACTTGAAAAGGTGGAAAATGGCAGAGCCGTTGTGGAAGAAGCAATGGCCCAGAAGGCAGCAGCAGAGTTTGCCTTTCTTGATAGAGGTATGATTTATCTCCAGGCAGTTGCTACTCTGGGTCCAATCGTAGGATTCCTTGGAACAGTGACCGGTATGATCAAGGCATTCACAGCTATAGCACTTGCCGGTGAAGTTGAACCTACCATAGTTGCATCAGGTATTTCAGAAGCTCTTATAACCACTGCAACCGGTCTTATTATAGCAGCACCTACCGCTCTCTTCTACGCCGTATTTGCCGATAAGATAAACAACTACACCAGAGCTACTGAAGAGGCGACAAACCTGTTTGTTGAATATCTTTTGGAGAGTGGAATACTTGAGAGAGTATAAGGGGGGATGAAAATTGCCAATTCTTCCTAAAAGAAAATTGCCGGAAGAGGCTGAAATACCCACAGCCTCTATGGCTGATATTGCATTCCTCCTCATTATTTTCTTTATGTTGACAACTGTCTTTACAAGAGACAAGGGTTTGAAGATTGTTCTCCCGGAGAAAACTCAGCAGGTTGTTAAAATTAAGGGTGAAAGAATCATCAAAATTTCCATTAACGATAGGGGGGAGATATTCTTGGGAGAGGAACCCATCACACTGGCTGATTTAAAAGTGAGAGTTCAGCAAAGAATAAAAGACTACAAACAGGCTCACGGTGGTAAGGATCCACTTGTCGTCATTAGAACTAATGTAGATGCCCCCTACGAGAGAATGATTGATGTGTTTGATGTGATTAAACAGATACCGGAAGCCCGAGCTGTTTCCCTTGCTAGCATAAGGACAGGAGGAGGATAATATGAGGATGCAGCGTCTGAAGAAAGAGGGTAAAATTAATATTCCCACTGCTTCTATGTCAGATATTGCATTCCTTCTCTTGATTTTCTTTATGGTTTCCACTGTATTCAGAAAAGAAATTGGCTTAAAGGTCACGCTTCCAGAGGCCAGAGCAACTGAAAGAATTGTCAAGACAAGAAATATAGCCCATGTGTATATAGACAAAAACGGAAGAATTTCAGTTGATGATGTGATTGTACAGCCCAAAGATGTTACCCTTAGATTCAAGCTGAAATTAGCTGAAAATCCTGCCATAATTTCACATGTAAAAGCCGATAAACGAGTGAAATACGACTATGTAGATAAGGTTTTGGAAGCCTTAAGAGAAGCCAAGGCTTTGAGAGTTGTTTTTGCTACTGATTATAAACGGTAAAAACTTGACAATTCGCTCACATTTTATTAGTCTAAAAGAGGGGTGAAAGAATGGAAGAAAAAAAGAAAAGGGTACATATAGAAGAATATGACCCCATGCAAGATTATCCCCTGGATTTTCAAAAGGGACTTGCTGGAGCTCTTTTGATTATGATAATTCTCTTTCTTTCGGTTAGGAAGGTTGAAGTTACCCCTTACCATCCAAAGGAAGAAAAATCAACTTATGTTGAAGAAATAAATCTTGAAGTCGAAAAGATTGAAGAAGTTGCTCCCCCTCCAAAGCCGAAAATTAACGTAGAAGTTCAGGAGGCTGAGGCAGGGGAAGAAGCAGAAACTACAGAAGAGGTTGATATTGCAGCCACAACTGATTTCAATGAGCTGGAGGCACCGCCTCCACCCGAGACAGATACTACTGTATACGAATATTATGCAGTGGAGATTCCTCCAAAGCCCATCAAAACTGTAAAACCTAAATATCCTGAACTAGCGAGAAAGGCGGGGATAGAAGGTCAGGTTTTTGTTCAGGCCATAGTCGGGCCTGATGGTAAAGTCAAGAGGGCATGGGTTGTAAAATCCACCAACAACATATTTGATGCTGCAGCGGTTGAAGCCGTTTTGCAAATGGTATTTTCTCCCGCCAGGCAGCAGGATAAACCGGTATCTTGTAAGGTAATAGTTCCCATTAGATTTACACTCAATCAATGAGTAAAAGGACATCGAAAATACAAAAAGGAGGTACCCTATGCGAATAATTAGGGGGATAGGTGTTGTACTAGCATTAGGGGCTTTTATAGGTTCCCTATATGCTGGTACAACGGGAAAAATCACCGGTCGTGTAATTGACAAGGAGACCGGTGACCCACTACCAGGAGCCAATGTGGTGATAGTGGGTACAAAGATCGGTACAGCCACCGATCTTGATGGCTATTACTTCCTGATCAACATTCCTCCTGGAACGTACACGTTAAGAGCCTCAATGATAGGATACAATCCCCAGGAAATTAAAGGAGTTGTGGTGAAAGCAGACCTTACCACAGAGGTGAATTTTTATTTAACCTCCACAGCAATAAGAACAGAAGAAATTGTGGTTACTGCTGAAAGAGAACTTATTGAGAGAACAGCCACAGAAACAAGGCGTGTTGTCAGCTCTCAGGATATAAGCCAATTACCATATACAAACTTCCAGGCTGCTGTTACCATGCAGGCAGGTGTCACCGGGGTTAACATTGTGAGAGGTGGAAGAGATGACGAGATAGCCTATTATGTGGACGGAATGCTGGTAAACTCACCGGTATATGGAGGATTCTATCAGACTATAAATAACTCTGCTATACAGGAAATGTCCCTAATTACAGGAGGTTTCAACGCAGAGTATGGTCAAGCACTATCTGGTGTTATAAATGTGATTACAAAAGAAGGTGGTACCAAATACAGTGGGGAAGTTTTTATTAGATCTGACGAAATATTACCTGAGAAATATTCACGGGGTTACAACAGAGCTAGTATAGCCTTCGGTGGTCCGGTTCCCGGTACTGCTAAGAAAGTCAGATTCTATATCACCACTGAGGCCTTTGCAAGAGAAGGAGCAACCGGGTTCAATTATCAACCGGAATATCCCATTGTAAAGGCATACGAGATTGGTACTGAGGAATTCAGAGCATTTGTGGATACTGCAAAAGCATACTGGTATGATCCCAGAAACAGCTATGTGGATTCTCTTTATAGAGATTATTACGAGGATGCTGTTTACTGGCAGAACTGGTATAAAGATCACCCCTACATGCTCCCTCA
>QNDO01000204.1 GCA_003644895.1 Candidatus Hydrothermota bacterium
GTGAGTAAGGAAAGAGCTTCCCTGAGAACGATGTTTTCCATTTTTGCCAGAGTTCTCAACGAAATTCAGAGATATTATGTGGAAGAAAAAGACCCTGTGGAATTAGTGGAAAAGGGTATAGAGGGGATGGTAAATAGTCTTGATCCATTTTCTGAATTTCTTACTCCAGAAGAAAGTGAAGAGTGGAGTATAGCAACTACTGGTGAATTTGGAGGTATAGGTATACAAATAGGAATTAGAGATAACTGGCTTACTGTAATAGCTCCTATAGATGGAACACCTGCGTACAGGGCCGGTTTAAGAGCAGGAGATAGAATTATTGAAATAGAAGGAGAGACCACCAAAGGTATGAAGATCAGAGAAGCGGTCAAAAGATTGAGGGGAAACCCTGGGACTAAAGTGACAATTAAGATACAGCGCCCTGGTCTGGATAAACCCTTTGAAGTCACCTTAATCAGAGCTATAATTCATATCAAATCTGTACCTTTTTATACTCTGTTAGAGGATAATATAGGCTATATCAGGCTGAGTACCTTTCAGGCTGATGCTGAAGCGGAGGTTAGGGCTGCCCTTGATTCTCTTGCAAATATGGGGGCAAAGAAGTTCATTCTTGACTTGAGAGGTAACCCTGGGGGACTTTTAAGCGAAGCAGTCCGTATTTCAGGGCTTTTTCTTGGTCAGGGGAAGCTGGTTGTCTCAACTCGAAGCAGGATAGTAGAGATGAATATGGAATATTATACTCAGGAAGATTCACCATACAAGAATAATCCTCTAGTTATTCTTGTAGATAGAGGGTCAGCCAGTGCCAGTGAAATTGTCTCTGGGGCTATTCAGGACTGGGATAGAGGAGTGATAGTTGGAGATACTACGTTTGGTAAGGGATCAGTACAGAGGATTTTCAAGTTGGATGAAGGATATGAATTGAAGCTTACTACAGCGAAATATTACACCCCTTCTGGAAGATGTATTCATAAAGAGCAGAAAGAGAAAGCAGATAGTGTGGGTCTAAGCCAGAAGATAGTGGAGAAGGCCTATACCAAAATTTTGCACAGAGAAGTCTATGGAGGTGGAGGAATAGCTCCAGATATCCTTGCGAAGTCTCCCCAGACTCCTGAAATTGTGGCAAGACTTTACCCTTATTTCTTCACTTTCGCAGTTGAATATCATGCAGCTCACCCTCAATATGCAGGTATAAATGAAAAAATAATACAGGAGTTTACTTCTTTTCTGAAAAAGAAAGAGATCAAATTTAGTATGGAAGATTTCAATAAAGCCCATGATTTCATAAAGCTTTATCTTGATGCAGAATTACAGGAAAAATACCATGGTATGGGAGCTAGATACAAAACGGTGCTGGATCAGGATAAAGTTATGAAGAAGGCTATAGAGATTATAAAGAATCTTGATGGTATAGAGACCACTAGAAAATTTTTAGAGGACCTTTAATAAAAATGGGTAAAGAATACGTACACCTTCATGTTCATTCCGAATACAGTATTTTAGATGGTGCTGTGAAAATTCCCGACCTTTTGAAGCATACTAAAGAAAAAGGTATGAATGCCCTTGCATTGACGGACCACGGCAATCTCTTTGGAGTCATTGAATTCTACAAGACAGCCCTTAAATATGGAATAAAGCCTATCATCGGCATGGAGGCCTATATTGCAGAAAACAGTCTGGAGGAAAAGAACCCAAACGAGAATCTCTCCCATTTAACGCTTATAGCTGAAAACGAAAAGGGGTATAAAAATTTACTTTATCTCTCTACAGTGTCCTATTTAAAGGGATTCTATTACAAGCCGAGAATTGATAAAGAACTGCTCCGTAAGAATAGTGAAGGTTTAATTGCTCTTTCAGGATGTTTGAAGGGGGAAATCCCACAGAAAATACTGCGGGGAGATGAAGAGGGAGCAAAAAAGGCCCTTCTTGAGTTTCTGGATATATTTGGTAAAGAGAATTTCTATCTTGAACTCCAGGAGATCGGCCTTGAGGAAAATATTATTGTTAATAAAAAACTTCTGGAGTTTGCAGCTCAATTTAACGTAAACATAGTGGCTACCAACGATGTACATTTTCTCACTCCTCAGGATCACCTCCTTCAAGATGTTCTTATATGTATTCAGACTGGCAAGAAACTCGACGATGAAAAGAGGTTAAGGATCAGGACAAATAAAATTTATCTCAGGTCCCCTGCAGAAATGTGGGAAATATTCGGTGAAGTTGAGGAGGCTTTGACAAATACCCTTGTGATCGCAGAGAGGGCCAATGTAAAACTGGAACTTGATCCTACAAGAGTTCATTTACCAAAGTTTGAGATTCCAGAAGGATACAGGGATGCCGATGATTTTCTGAGACAGCTTGCTGTGGAAGGCCTAAAGAGGAAATTCAATGGAAAGATCCCCGAAGAATATGAAAGGAGACTGGATTACGAACTCCAAGTTATGAAAGAGATGGGTTTTTCTGGATATTTCCTTATCATATGGGATCTTGTTCGGGAAGCCAGGAGAAGAGGAATACCTGTCGGCCCAGGACGTGGTTCTGCGGTAGGTTCTCTTGTCCTTTATGCCCTTGATGTAACTGAAATCGATCCTATCAGGTATAATTTGATTTTTGAACGATTCCTAAACCCTGAAAGGATTTCGCCTCCTGATGTTGATATGGATTTTTCCGACATCAAGCGGGAACAACTTATTGAATACCTCAGAAATAAATATGGAGAAGAAAGCGTTGCACAGATTATCACCTTTGGTAGGGTTATGGCAAAGGGTGTGATCCGGGATGTAGCAAGGGTGCTAGGGTTTCCATACAAGGAGGCCGATAGAATAGCTAAATTAATACCAAATGGTGCTGATCTCGGGGAAGCAATGGAACAGGTTCCTGAATTGAGGGCTTTGCCGGCGAAGGGAAAAAAATATAAAATGCTTTTTGATATTTCCAGAAGGATAGAGGGACAGATACGCAATATTTCGACACACGCTGCAGGCCTGGTTATTGCACCAGGGAAAATATATGAACATGCTCCTCTTTATAAGTCAACCGATGGGACTATTTCAACACAATTTGATATGAAATCTCTAGAGGAGCTAGGACTTTTAAAAATAGATCTCCTAGGACTTAGGACATTAACCATTATTGATTGGACGGTAGAAGAAGTAAGAAGAAGACATGATCCAGATTTTAGGATAGAGGATATTCCCTTGGATGACCAATTAAC
>QNDO01000205.1 GCA_003644895.1 Candidatus Hydrothermota bacterium
ATCTCCTTGGCAATGGCATTAATGACATTCATATTTCTACCTTCAGAGAAATTAGGTACGCATTCTACAATCTTCTTCATAATTCCTCCTTTTAACGTTGGATGATAAATTATAAAGAAATAGAGCTGGAAAACAAAACTCAGGCCAGAGGTAAGGGAAGATGTATTTTAAATGTGCTCCCTTCTCCGAGTTTGGAAATAACACTTATACTGCCTCCCATGGATCTCACTATCTGTTTTACATTGTAAAGGCCAAGGCCCAAACCTTCCCTTTTTGTGGTGAAGAAAGGCTCAAATATTCGAGGCAGTAATTCTTCAGGTATACCTTTCCCAGTATCTCTAAAGTATATAGAAATCCCCCTATTTTCTCTCTCAATCCAGATGTGAATTTCTCCTCCCTCGGGCATAGCTTCCTCTGCATTCAGGATAAGGTATTCTATAACATCTTCGAAACTCAACCTAGGTAAAAGTACAGAAGGGAGGCCTTCCAGTTTCTTAAAAAATATTTTGATTTTTTTGACTTCTAAATATTTTTTAAGTTCTTCTACTTTTGATTCTATGAGTTCATTAAGGTTGACTTTTTCCTTCTTTTCCAGAAGTTGCGCTCTCAAACCCTGAACGGTCTCTTTTAGTATCCTGTCCATCCTATTCACTTCTTCCACGATGGCTTTCATAAAAGGATATCGTGGGTCATTTTCATCAGTTTCTTCGAGTATGACACTGGCGAGTCCCCCTATAACCGTGAGGGGATTTTTAAACTCGTGCAAAAGGTGGTTCATAAGTTCTCCCGAGACAGCTCTTTTTTCAAGATCAAATATTTTTTTATCTCTTTCTTCAAGTAACCGGGTCAACTCTTCCAGTTCCTCTATCTTTTCTTCATGTTGCTTAACTATAAGTGCTCGCGAAATCGCAAGAGAAGCCTGAAAAACAAAAGTCTCAAGTGCAACCAGTTTACTTCTACTTATGGGACGTCCGGTTAGAAAATTATCAGCAAGTATCACTCCTAGTTCCTGATTGGCTATTACCAAAGGTGCAACTGCTATTTCTGTAGCCTTTAGACATGTGAATTTTTTTGATTCCAGTAAATCTTCAGTACCCGGATAGATGATTCTAGATTTCCTTTCTTCCAGAGCCTTGGCAATTTCTGATTTTTCTTTTTTTAGTTCTTCTCGAGTAATTTTTATTCCCTCAAGAAGAGGCCTGAGCTTTTTCCACTCCTGTTCATACCGTTCTGGAGTGTAGCTTCTGATTATTGTATCGAGGCTGATCTTTTTCTGCACCAATTCCTTCCATATTCTCATTGCCTCACGCCGGTTTCTTGGCCCCATTGCGAAGTAGGGCTTCAATACATCTTCTTCAAACAGCATTACAATTGCTCTATTAAAACCAAAACTTTCTCCGGAAGTTATAGCTGCAAGAGTAGCGTATAGTATCTGATGAAGATCTGTAGACCTCTCTATAACCTCCAGAAGGGTATGGAATGTTTTAAGAATCTGATTCTGCATAACTTTTTATCATCTCATATGCTTTTTTCAAAATTGCTTTATCCTTCTTATAACTTGCCATCTCCATAGCTTCTTCTATTTCAAACCACCTTACATCATCCACTTCCCAATCGTGTTCTTCCACATCCCCACCTGTATATTTTATTAAAAAATAATAGACAATTTTATGGTGTCTCACCTTTTCGCCATTTTCTGTTTGAAAAAACCATAATTCAATCTTGTCTATTCTTCCTATGACCTGCCCGGTTACTCCAGTCTCCTCTTTTACTTCCCTGAGTGCTGCATCTTCAAGTTTCTCTCCCTTTTCCACAAGACCCTTAGGTAAAGTCCAGATTTTACCCCCTTTAACAGCAATAAGTACCACAAAGACTCTCCCTTCTTCTTTTTTAAATACTACACCGCCCGCGGAAATCTCAAACTTAGTCTTCATGGTATGACCCTTCTGATAGATTTAAGATTTTTCAACCATTCCCCAGAAAGAGATTCTATATAAACTCCATTATTTTTAGTACTTGAATGAATAAAAAGACCGTTTCCAAGACAAACTCCAACATGCCCCGGGAAAAACAACAGATCAAGCTGGGATATATTCTCTAACTTAACAGGCTCACCTGATGATATTTGCTGTGACGTATCTCTGGGTAAATAAATACCAAATCTCCTGAATACAGTCTGTACAAGGCCCGAACAGTCAAAACCGAACGGAGAGAGTCCTCCCCAAAGGTAGGGAATACCGATAAATTTTTTAAATTCATCCACTATTTGATCCTTGCTGGTATAAGTCAAGTGCTCGGGTTTTACTAGCTTATCGATATTAACATAGACTTTATTATCATGGTAATTGAACCACACCTTTTTATCTTCTTCCTCCCCAACCACCCTCGACATAAAGGGAAGAAGGCTTTTTCTTTGGCCATTTTCATCAAAAACTTCTGTAAAAGGCACTGAAACGTAATATTCCTCTCCATCAAGATCTCCCTCACAAACATACTGCTTCCTGACCCATCCTGTATAATTATCATAATCCTTTCTTACAAGGAACCAGCCATCAAATTCCTTAAGAATAAAGATCTTTTCACCAAAAAGAGCTTGATTGACCCTTTCAGCGAAGGGATCCGGAAATTTTCTCAGATTCACTACATTCTTTATTATAAAACCAGGACTCCCTTTCCCCTGGAAACTGGGTATGACCTCGTGTCTTAAAATATCAAATATAGTTTCATTCTCTCTAATAAGTTTAATATCACCTGATTTCAACCTTATAAGCTCCTTTATCCGGGGGCGAGTATTGTAGTTGCTGGACATGGAATAACCATATGCACCTGTATCTTTCAATATAAGTATGTCCCCTTTTTGAGGTTCTTCTATCTCCGCGTCTCTCCTGAGAACATCTCCAGGTTCACAGAGGGGACCCACAATATCTGCCTTCACCTTTTTACCATTACTACGGGACACATTCACTACGCGGTGTCCTGCATTATAAAAGGCAGCTCTCAGAAAATCATTCATTCCTGCATCTACAACAATATATATTTTCCCATGTACTTCTTTTCTATATAATACAGACGTTACAAGGCTCCCTGATGAGGCTATTATACTGCGGCCAGGCTCAATATATACTGTAGCTTGAAATTCTTTCAGAAATGGAACAATTGCTTTCAATATATCTGGTGCGTAATTTTTCCCATCTTCATAATCATAGGCAAA
>QNDO01000206.1 GCA_003644895.1 Candidatus Hydrothermota bacterium
ACTTTGCTCCTCTTCTTCATGTTAATATAATACAGTTTTTATATTATTTTCTCAATGGTGACGGAAGGAAATTGAAAATTATTCCCATTATGTACCAGGTAAAGCCAAAAAGTATGCTATCCACCAGAAGCTCAATATAAGGATTTCTGGTTCTAAAAATAATAATAAGAAAAGTGGGGAACAAATTCTGAAAAATAATTTTAGCCATAGTTACAGGAAAATCCCCAGGTGATGGTAATTCTCTGGAAACCAGAAATGTTAGAATTATAGTCTGCAAAGTCACTCCAGAAGCCGTAGCAAGTGCCAGGGCAGGAAAACTCAATGTCTTTGAAAGTGTGAGAGCAATAAGTACATTAACCAAAGCGGCAACGGCCATGGTAATATTGGGTATTCTTATTCTCGATGTAGCATAATAATAATTAAGGAATACTTTACTTATACCCGTTGGCAATATCGTGAGGGCATAAAATACCAGCGCCTGGGAAGTAAAAAGAGTATCCAGGTTTTTAAAAGCTCCCCTCTCAAACAAAAATTTCACAAGTAGATGGGCGTCAAATAAGATAAATAAGGAAGCAGGTAGTGTAAAAAGAATGTTGTAGGTTATACTTTTCCATACAGGTTCGCCCACATCTCTATCTCCTGTAACTGCCTCAGTAATGGATGGCATGGACACAGTTTGGACGCCAACTGCAAAAAGTCCTATAGGGAGGTGCATAATCCTGAAGGCATAATTCAGGTATGCAACAGAACCTTCTCTTAAAAATGACGCTATGAGAGTGTTAACAAAAAGGGTAATTCGCGTAAAACCTGTACTTAAAAAAACAGGAACCAGAAGTTTTCCAAATTGCTTGAGGAGTGGGTGCTTTAATGTTAAAGTAATTTTTGGTTTAATTCCCAGAAGGGCAGTCTGAGAAAGTAAAAATGTAAGCTGTATTATACCTCCCAGTATTACACCAGCCGCAATTGCCCATATATAATAATTTTGGGGTAGTATAAAATATGCTGCTATACCCAGGGATACTATCGAGATGTTAAATAAAGTAGGAGAAATGGCGGGTGCAAAAAATCTTTTGAAGGCATTCAAAACAGCCTGAAAGAATGCAGATACAGAAACAAGTATGAGGAAAGGAAAGGTCAAACGGGTTACTTTTACAGTCAAAGTAAATTTATCAGGTATTCTCCGGAAACCATATGCGATAAGTGAAACAATTTGAGGGGTAAAAATTATTCCCAGTATGGTTAGTATAACACTGGCACAGAGAAAAATGGTAAATATAATTCTCAAAAATTTTTCAGGATGAATGTTCTTTTCTCTTGCCTTTATATAAGTGGGAACAAAGGCAGTCTGCATAACATTTTCTGCCAGTATATCTCTCAAAAAATTGGGAATGCGGAAGGCAACATAAAAGACATCGGCATAGCGTGATGCTCCCAGTAAAAAAGCAATTGTAGCATCTCTCAGAAAACCAAAAACCCGTGAAATAAGGGTCCCACCGGAAAAAGAAAGAAGAGATCTAAGCCTCGTTTTATACCCTCCTTTTTACTGATTCTTCCTGTCAATTTTTGTGTATCTCTTGCCCTTCTCAGGATCCATCTCAACCTTGACTTTACCTTCAAGAACAAGTTTATCCAGATACTTATCAAGCAATGGATAGGGCATGAGAAGCAGTTGATAAATATCTCTGTACTGTGTCTCCTTGCCGATCCGGGAGAGGATAAAATCTTCCAGGGCTTCCGGCTTTGCAACAGGAAGAGCATTGGAATTCTCTATGTAATCTGGAAAATAATCGCCTTGAAGGAAAAGTGAAGAGATATTTTCAGCAACCTGAAAAAAATCATTTACCTTTTTCATAATATCTAGTTGCCAATCAGCTTGAGTTCTTCTTTTTTTCAGCATTTCCATTATCAAAGAAGGTTTCTCTCCACCAATAACTTTAAAATCACACCTCTCAATCATGCCCTCGATTATTTCTGTCACCGGAACTTCGTTACCCTCCCATTTAAGGATAGCCTGAAGTCCATATTTCGTAGCCCTCCATCTGTTAATTATATATTCCTCATAACTCTCTTCATTAAGCTCAATAAAATCCTCTTCTTTAAAACTGAAAACAAATGCAGCTACAAAGGATGTATATTCATTAACAAAGGTTTCCGAGAGTGGGGAATCATTCACTCTGAATTCAATGGTTGAATGTTCATCTGTGGTGAGGGTTATATCCTGACCCCATTGCCAGTGGAAGAGTCTGTCATTGTATATGTTTTCTGGAATTGACATCAGTTCAGCAGAAGATGCCATTCTGTAGCTTTTGAATCTTCCATATTCACCCTTCCCAAAGGGAGAATTGGCAGCTATACTTATGAATACAGGCACATATCTAATCAGAGAATCTGCAATTTTTTTTGATAACTTTACATCATAAATGGAACCTATATGGATATGGAAGCCTATAGCCTTTCCCACACCAGGATGTGTTCCAAGAGGTAGAAGTAAAAATTTCTTTTTCTTTAATATTTCTCTCGTATTTGTCAGGTGGGAATCCGTGGATCTCAGCAAGTCACCAACGCTATACAAAATGCCCGAACGAATCTCCAACATATTACCCACGCCTCCCGTGAGAAAATCAAACCCTGACTCTGAACCAGTCACGCTTTTTCTTATTTCATGAGCAATCTCCAGTATTTCCGCTCTCTCAGGAACAGAAAGGTCCCGGTTCAGAAGCATTATTTCCCATTCATAGCCGAATGTTCTGGGTTCAAAGAACTCAGCCATAATGCACCCCTTTTATCTCGGGTATACTCTGTGTTTCTTTAAGAGGAATCCTCGAGAGATAAAGTGGCCTCATCCCATCTATCCTGTACTCCTTAGCCTCTATCTTTATTAAATTATTCTCTAAGTCGACGTCAAAGAACCGGATGGGTTTTACACTGGAAGAGATCACCACAAACTCGTTAATGCCCCTCGCTCCTATGGTAAAGCTATGTTCATCGAGGAAATGTTTTTCTCCTACGATATAAATAATTCTTCTTTTCAGGATTTTCTTTTTGGATATTTCCTCTCTGTTAAAAGTAAAAATTAGTTCAGGACCATCCATAGTTCTGTATAAATTCACCACCTCTAAATCAGAGGGATTCACCCCCATCATCAAGCTTATTCCTTCTTTTTCTTTATGGAAAAGCAGTATACCAGTAGTATCGCATCTCAATGTTTTCT
>QNDO01000207.1 GCA_003644895.1 Candidatus Hydrothermota bacterium
ACATCATTTTTTTCTGTCAATCTTTTTACCTTCTTCCCGCTTTTATCCATTACACAAAGCGTTCCTTTATTCTGTAAAAATGCAATCTTCTTGCCATCAGGAGAAAATTTTGGTTTTTTCTCTGTTACAGGTGTATCCAGAACCTTGATTTTTTCAAATATATAATCATCAACGAATTTTCTTTCCTTTTTGGGTTTTATAATGTAAAGATCCCAGTCTCCATCCTCCAAGGAGGTGTATATAATTTCCTCTGTGAGAGGATTCCAGGCGATATCCTTTTCTGGTTCAGGTGTGAAAGTAATCCTTTTTATTTTGCCGGGATTATTCTCATCCAATTCCATTACATATATATCACCATATACCACAAATGCTAATTCCTTCTCATCAGGTGAAAGAGCAAACTCTCTTGCATCTCTGCTGAGTTTTACGAGAATTTCTGCTGTAGTTTTATAATCTTCATTGATATTGAAATTCAGTTTATTCACTGTATTTTGCTTTATATCATAAGCAAATAGCTCCCCTAATTTCTCAAAGACTATTACATTACCAGACCATGAAATCTTAGGGAAAAATACTTCCTCTCTAAAAAATGTTATCTGCTTTCTGTTTCGTCCAAGTAGGTCCATCTCCCACAAATTACCTGAATTTTCATTTCCCTGATTGGAGATAAAATATATTTTCCCTGTAATTCTTGAATACATGGGCCATGCATCTCTACCTTCAAAATTTGTGATCTTTTCAAGCTTTCCGTTCCTCAAATCCATTTTCCATATATCTCTACTTGCAGGACCTCGATATTTCCTTCTCCACCATGCTGTGCCACCTCTTTCAAACAAAAGAATTTGAGGGTCCGGAACCAGTGTAGCATTGAGCATACGGAAGTCATAAACTCGCTCTGGTGTCCCTCCTGTTATACTAACACGATAAACAGCTCCTCTGTATTCAGTCCTTGTTGCCGAAAAATAGATGTATTTAGAGTTTTCGTCCCAAAACAGAGGGTATTCTCCTGAACTAAAGTAAGTCAACCTCTTAGGTGGTTTTCCACCATTCCGGGGAATTATAAATATATCATCACTACCATATCTATCAGAAACAAAAGCAATCCATTTACCATCTGGAGACCAGAGTGAAACACTTTCATAGCCTTCAGAATCTGTTAACCTTCTGGCAGATCCACCGTTGATGCTGCCAATCCAAATGTCTCCGTAATAAGAAAAAGTTACATATTGCCCATCAGGAGATGGCGCTGGGTAACTTGCGCCGAATACTCTTCCCTGAAAGGTGAAAAAACTTAACATAAGTACAAATTCAACCATGTTCTACCTCCAATTTGATGAAAATTTTATAACAAAGATGGTGAATTGTCGAGGCTTAATTCGACTTCCGAACTACCAAAGCCGTTGTCATTGCTTGGGAATTGGGTATAAATATCTTCTTATCATCAACTTCCAGAACTGTGTATCTTAAATTAATATCGACTACCTTCCCCTCAAAGGAGGAAATCTTTATCGTATCTCCAAGTTTAAATGGTTTATGAATAATTATCAAAATCCCTGCAATGGTATTGGATAGAAAATCTTTAAACGCAAGCCCAAGGGCAAAACCCGTAAGCCCGAGACCTGCAACAAGAGCTTGAACATTTATGCCCAAGGTTCCAAGAGCAGTTATACTCCCAATAATAATTACTGTCCACTTGAGAACCCTTATTACCAGAGAACTTACAACTTTATCCAGGCCTGATTTTAAGAATACCTTCTTTAAAAGTTTCCCAAGAACAAAAGCCAGTAGAAGGAACAAACAAAATATAAAAATCCCGACTAACAATCTTGGAATGAAGCTAACAAGTTTTACGTAGAATTGGTGTAGCATAAATCTTAATCTGAGATTATCTTTACATGCACCTTTCGCGTTCTGGGGCCATCAAACTCACAGAAAAAAATCCCCTGCCATGTTCCAAGGACAGGCCTTCCATTCTCTATAATCAAGGTAATTGAAGGAGCCACCAGAGTACTTTTTATATGAGAATCTGCATTACCCTCAAGATGTCTATAGCCTTTACCATAAGGTACTAATTTGCTCAATGTTTCCTCAATGTCCACCCTTACAGAAGGATCAGCATTTTCATTAATTGTGATTGCAGCTGTAGTATGTGGCACATATAGTACACAAATCCCACTATTCACTCCTGATTTTGAAATAATCTCCATGACCTCTGCAGTTATATCCACAAGTTGTTCTCTTTTTGCTGTTTTTACTGTGAATGTCTTCATTTCCATGTCAGGCCTCCTTTTCGGCTATTACAACCTCTGTAATACCGTCTATCTCCTCAAACTTAACTTTTACAATTTCTTTTTTGGTTGTAGTGATAGTTTTCCCAACAAAATCGGGGCATATGGGCAATTCTCTGTGTCCTCTATCGATTAAAACACACAACTTTACTCTTCTTGGTCTTCCGTAATCCATAATCTCATCAAGAGCAGCCCTGGTGGTTCTACCCGTGTAAAGTACATCGTCAACAAGCACTACGTCTCTACCTGTAATATCAAAATCCATTTCGGTCCCCTTCACCTCGGGCTTTTCTCCAACCAGGGAGAGATCATCACGATAAAAGGTTATATCAAGAGCTCCTACAAGTATTTGCTTGCCACTTATTTTCTCTATTTCTTCTGCAATCATCCTGGCAAGGGGTACACCTCTTGTTTTAATACCCACAAGAACAAGATTCTCTATATCCGGAATTTCCTCTATTATTTGATGCGCAATTCTCTTTATGGTCCTCCTTACATCACCGGGGTCCATTAGCCTGTATTTTTCCCTTACCATACCTCCTCCTTTCGATTTAGATTTAAATTATGCATGCTTAAATAAAATAAATCAATTTATAGAACTACAGCCCCATGTTAATGCCCATGAATCCTCGTTCCAGGTTTCTCTGCCCCCAGTACCTTGTGAATCCGGCCTCAAGACTGTATTTATCCTTAATTTTCTTTTCAATCCTAAATTTAAAACCATAGGATTTTGCAGATGGTAAATACAATGGTATTTCCACAGATTTAAGAGGGTAAACAAAAATAGCATCTAAACTTGAGACTATTCCCTTAAAAGTCCTCTTCTGATTAACTTTAAATGACAGACTTTGTACAGAATTATTTTCCCAAGATGTGAACCATACACCCATTTCAATAAAGCCCGAAGATGTATTAAATCTGA
>QNDO01000208.1 GCA_003644895.1 Candidatus Hydrothermota bacterium
AGGGTTATTGATAGTATAATCCCTCCAAGTACCAATTGTCTTATGGTGATTGGATTGGATAGTCTCAGAGAATCTCAAAAGAAAGCAATAGACGATTATATAATGAGAGGCGGCAAAGCTATTTTCCTCATCGATGGAGTATCCATAGGAAAGAGTCTCTGGGGAACTCCTTTGAACCAGAACATTTTACAATGGACTAAAAATTACGGGTTTATGGTTAATAATGATTTAATCCTTGATGTATCAAATGTGGAAGCTCCTTTCAGTTCAGGCTATGTAAGTTTTATTCTCCCTTATCCTTACTGGATTAAAATATTGCCGAAAGGGTTAAATAAGAAAAATCCCATTACACGGGATCTAGAAAGTCTTGTTTTACCGTGGTCCAGTTCTGTGAATCTGATCCAGGATAGTATAACCACTGATATAACACATGAGATACTCGTTGCTTCTAGTCCATATAGTTGGCAGGAGAAGGACTTCTTTGCTCTTTCTCCCGACTTTATCAAAAAACCCAAATCCGCCATAACTAAACCTTATCCACTTGCAGTACTCTTGAGAGGGAAAGTGAGGAGTGCTTTTGATGACAAAAAACTCTCTTCTGAGACAATGATTCTTGTTGTTGGCAACAGTAGATTCCTTGAGAATCCCTTTATTCGTAGATATCCAGTTAATCTTGTATTTTTAATGAATGCTATGGATGTTTTAAGTTTTGGGGATGCCCTCGTTTCCATTAGATCCAAAGGTGCCATATCCAGACCCATTAAGCCACTTACATCCACCCAGAAAGCTTTATTTAAATATATAAATCTCTTTCTTATGCCCATCCTTGTGGTAGTGCTGGGGATTGCAATTTTCTTTGTTAGAAAGAACTGGCTTAAAAAAGTGGAGGAGTCGCTATGAAAAGGGTTTTAATTTCAGCTGGAATAATAATTTTGCTTTTAATCTTGACTATTATTGCTATCACCTCATCTAAAAGAAAGTTCAGATATAATCCATATGAACCGTTTAAAGGTCTCACTCTTGATAACGTAAAGAGTGTTCTAATTGTGAGAGAGGGTGATAGTCTGAGACTACTCAGGGAAGATGGAAGGTGGTGGGTAATAAAAGACAACAAAAAATTCCTTGCCGATTCAGCTATGATAAAGAAAAGGCTCAAGAATATACTGGTAGCTCGGGGTAGTGTGGCTTCCAGGAATCCGCAAAAATTTGAGGTATTTGGTATAGATACCACAAATCAAAAGTACTTCCTATTTGAAGACAACAAGGGTAAGAAATATGGCCCTTATTATTTAGGCAAAACAGGTCAGGATTTTATGAGTCAGTATGTGAGAGTGGACAACATGAAAGAAATACTTCTCATTGATGTGCATCTTGGTCCTTATTTAATTACAGAGACTGCCAGTTGGCGGGTAAGAAGAGTATTTGGTATATCTGAGGAAAAAATTGTGCAGATTATTTTCGAAGATTCATTGGGTAAAGTTATTCTCACGAGAAATGATACAATATGGGACGTGGTGGGCCTGGATTCTGTTCCCCCTCAGAAGAACATTAATAATATGGTTCACACTATATCCTCTCTCTATGTAAGTGCCTTTGGAGATACACTTGAGAGCTCCAAATGTGGGTTTGATAAGCCCTATTTTAGCCTCACTATAACAGCACTGGATGGAAAAAAGGAAATAGCCACTGTGGGGAAATTGGCTGATAAATATCGTTACTGTGTTAGAGTTTCTTCTCGTGATGAACTACTTTTAATAGGCAAGGGGGTAATAGATAGAGTATGTAATTTTTTCAGAAAGAAAGGCCAGGACGAGGAAAATAGATAATTTACACATACACTAATTAAATATTGTATAAAGATGGTTTTAATTTTTTAAAATATTTTTCCTGGATTTAGGATATTTTTCGGATCAAATACCTTTTTAAGATTTCTTTGAAGAGCTATAAGATTTTCAGGCTGTTCCATGTTAATATAAGGCTTTTTTAGGAAGCCTATACCATGCTCTCCAGAAATGGTTCCTTCCAGAGATAAAATATACTGGTAAAGCTCCCTTACACCTTTATTAACTTTTTCAATCTCGTCATCATTATATAAGAAATTCACATGGAGATTTCCATCACCTGCATGGCCGAAGGTGGGAAGAGGAAGTCCTACTTTTTCTTCCAGCTTTCTCACATAAGTTACTACTTCCGGAATTAATTCTCTTTTCACCACTATGTCTTCTGAGCGTACTCTCTGGGAGTTTTCCTCAAGGGTGGTATAAAGTATTCTTCTTGCATGCCAGAGCCTTTCTCTATCCTGTTCCGAAAAGGCGGCAAAAATTTCAATTACATTCTGTTTTTCACATATTTCTGCAATCTTTTCTGTTTGTTCTATTACTTCGGATTCCGACCATCCATCTACCTCCACAAGCAGTAATGCTCCTGTCTCTTCCGGGATATTTTGTGCCTTATCCCTGACATAATCAAAACTCTTACGATCCATGAACTCAAGAGTAACAGGTAAAATTTGAGCTTTTACAATTTCACTCACTGTTTTACCTGCAGAATATTCATCAGGAAATGCAATAAGGAGAGTTTGAATCTGGGGTGGCTTTGGAATTAGTGCCACTGTAATTTCTGTAACTATACCCAGTGTTCCCTCTGACCCCACAAAAATCTGGGGCATATTGTAACCCACAACCCATTTCTTTGTTCGTCGTCCAACTCTTAGAATTTCACTATTTCCTATAACCACTTCCAGTTCCAGAACATAGTTCTTAGTAACTCCGTATTTAAAAGCCCTGGGGCCGCCTGCATTTTCGGCAATATTTCCTCCCATTGAACAATCGTCAAGACTAGCAGGGTCGGGGGGGTAAAAAAGACCGTGTCTTTCTACTTCTTTGTGCAATTCGCCGGTAATGACCCCGGGCTGAAGTGTTACATGTAAGTTGCCTTCATCTAATTCCAATATTTGCTTCATCCTGTCAAAGCTTAACATTATACCGCCATGGATGGCTAACGCACCACCTGATAAACCTGTGCCCGCACCTCTTGGTACCACAGGAATTTTATGTTCATAAGCGAATTTTACCACTTTGGCTACATCCTCGGTGGATTCAGGGTGCACTACCAAATCAGGCAGATAGGTCTCTTTAATGGTGGATTCATCTCTTGCATATGTTTCTCGATGTTCAAGAGAGTCAAATACCTTATTGTCTCCTAT
>QNDO01000209.1 GCA_003644895.1 Candidatus Hydrothermota bacterium
CATACATCCCTTAGCTCTATTTTATATTCCTCCAGAATCTCTCTACCAACTCTCTCAAGAGAAAATTCTCTCTTAACTTTCTCCTTACAATATTTGCTCATCTTTTCATAAATGTCAGGATTTTCAAGAATATATTTAATCGCTTTCACCAGTTCCTCAGTTTCTAAAGTTTTTAGTAAAATCCCATCTTTTCCATCATCTACAATTTCAGAATTCCCGCCAACATTGCTGGCTATTACAGGAATTCCATAACTACACGCCTCAAGTAACATTCTTGAGAGGGGTTCATAAAAAGTACATGGCAATACTACAAGGTCTGCAATTGAATAATATTCTTTCATATTATCTGATCCCACATAACCAATAAATTTTACCCTCTCTTTCAGATTGTATTTTTTTACCATTTCCTCCAGAGATTTATAGTAAGGAGTGCGAGTTTTAACATAACTTCCTCTTCCTACTATTAAAAATATTGCATTATCAATATATCTCATTGCTTCAACTATTCTATGAACTCCCTTCTCCTCAGTTACTCTTCCCGCATAGAGAATAACCTTTTTGCCCGAGAGATTTAACTCCTCTTTAAGATTAGTTGTTGTCTTTTCTTGTAGGGGGACAGGGTTATGTATTACCTTAAGTCGATCTTTATCGAATTCATTTTTAATGAGAAGTTGCTTTATGGCATTACTAACTGGAAACAATTTATCTACTTTTTTGGTAAAGAATTTAAATTCTAATCTGTGGAATATTTCATAAATGGAGCTAATAGTGTGTTTAAATCCTTTTCCTTTTGTATGATCCAAAAGCCAAGGCCCATTAATTGTAGCAAAAGACGGAATTCTCTTTCTCTTTAAAATCCAGGAGGTTATGAAGATGGATTCCATATTAAGCAAATGTACAATATCTGGCTTAATTTTATTGATAAATTTCCAGGAACGATAAGCCATCTGAATATACATTCCCTCCAGATTGAGAAAATGGGAGATTAAAGGAACATTAACGTAAAATATCGGATAGCGGTATATTTTTACTCCGCCTATTTCCTCCTCTTTGTATTCTCCCGTGGTGAAAGTTAATACCGAAACGTCCTGACCTAAATCCACTAGAGACTTGGCAATATAATAAGCAGAAATTTGTCCGCCTCCAGTAATATCCGGGTAAAACCTTCTTGATATGAATAGAATTCTCAATTTATCTACCACCACTGGATTGAATTATCAACTAGATTACCACAGCCTTTACAAAGCGGAATCTGTTCAAATTTATTTTTTTGATGTAATTTTCTGATATTCTGAAATTTATTACCAAACCAAATATCAGATAGGGACTCTCTTTTTAGATCACCCATTATCATTTTACCGTCATAATCTTTACAACAGAGATGGACCTTACCATCCCAAGCAATCCAAATATTTTCCCATAATCTTTTGCAAGGCCATTCTTTGAATTTGTAGGGCAATTCTTCATAAGGAATATCATCTTCAGAATCACTCCATTTTTCTGCTGGTGTAATAAATATCGAATCTACTATATCTTTCCATTCATCTAAAAATTGCTTTTTATTAAAATCCTTATGTATGTACACACAAGATATATACACGAAAGGTCTCTCTAATCCCAACTCCCCCCTTTTTTTCATGAAGTTTTTTACATTATCGCTTATTTTTTTATAACTAAGCCCCCCCATTATTCGTTCATATTCTTTACCAAGTCCATTTAAGCTGATATTTATTTCATCAATACCAGAATTCAATATTTGCACTGCCATTTCCCCACATAGCAGAGAACCATTTGTAAAGAAAATGACATCACAACCCAATTCCCTCTTGATGTATTCTATCCTTTCTGGTAGTAAGGGGTCTAGAAGAGGTTCACCAAACCCATTTAGGCATATATTCTTGACACTTAAATTACTCTTCTTTATATCGTCAATTATCTTTTTAAATAATTCCATATCCATGTAACCTATCCTCCGAGTCATTAATTCTCTGGGACACATTATACAATTCGCATTGCATGCATTAGTGTTTTCTATATTTATCGAAACAGATTTTGAAAGTGGAGAACGAGAGAATTTAATAATCTCTCTATCAACTACTCTTCTGTAGATAGAATTATATGGCAAAGTATTAATTATCTTCGTAACGGGTTCGATTCTTAGTGTTCTTTTAATCAATGTACTAACTAATGTCCCTTTTGTAATATGATCTCTTATTTTTTTAAATACGTAGTCAATTCTCATTATATTCACCCGTATCCCTTTTCAATTTTATAATATGCTTTTATCAATTAATAAGCAGAAATCTGTCCACCTCCAGTAATATCCGGGTAAAACCTTCTGGATATAAAAAGGATTTTCAATTTTTTCCCTTATTTTATTACTTTCAATAAGTAATGAATCTCCCTTGCCGGAAATATCCAAGCAAAATATCTTTCGTAGAAATAGGGTTTTAAATTAACTAAAAAATCAAAAATTTTTGATTTCAATTGAGCTTTCATAAATCCTCTTCTTTCTGAACAAAACATTTTCTTATCTAAAACTTTGAATTTCCCCCCCAAATTTACTGATGTCTCCCCTTCTTGCAAAGGTATCATATCTAAAAAATTTGATATGACTCCACTGATATGCCGAAACATGGGCAAAATAAGGGGTCATAATTTTTATTAAAGCATCTGGTTTTGAGATTCTGAAAACTATTATCTTTAAAGGGATAAGGAAATTTGTTTAGGTCATGAATTACATCAACTCCTGGTAACTTTTGAATATCCAGATTTACATAACCCTCCTTAATAATTTTACCACATCCTAAGTGCAATTTTTTCTTTTTCAATTTTTTACCTCCTTTATAGCTTTCCTAATCCCCCTCAATAAATTTTTCTTCACTTAACTTCGCCAGTTGTGCCTAATGGAGAGGAATAATAGTTTCTATCCCACTATTCCTCTATGAAAAATACTAGCATCTCATTAGGCAGTATAGTATTAATCGACAAAGTAGAAAAGCGGTTTAATGTCTTCTCCGAGCTGTTCTCCGGGCTTGGTGGTAAAAGCAAGGACTTCGTTGGCTGTGTAAAGCTGCACGTCTACAACCGGCTGACACATTCTGTCTCCACCCACCAGATACTGGAAACCTACCCGGAAGAGCTTGCTCCATACCTGAGAATGGAA
>QNDO01000210.1 GCA_003644895.1 Candidatus Hydrothermota bacterium
GAAGAACTTGTTTCCACGGAGAATAGAATAGCCTTTGCTCGACAATTTTATAATGATTGTGTGATGAATTATAATACCAAACAAGAGATTTTCCCCACAAATATTATTGCGAAACTTTTTAGATTTAAAAAGGCAGAATTTCTTCTTTTCCCACAGGACAGAGGGGTTCCAACTGTGAAATTTGGAGGGTAGTATGGGAACAATAAATTTTTACGAACTGGCTTCTAAAAACAAAAGAAGAACAGCATTTCTAATTATCAGTTTCCTGATCCTTTTGGGTCTTATAGGATATTTTATTGATTACATCTTTTTCGGGGGCAATAAACCCACTTTTATCATTATTGCACTCATAATAGCCGGGTTTCAGAGTTTTCTCGGGTATTATTATGGTGATAAATGGGTTCTTAGAGCAGTAAAAGCTAGAAAACCTGATCTCACCTATCTGAAAGAAAAACAGTATGTCGATGTTGTGGAGGAACTATGTCTTGCAGCAGGATTGCCAACTCCCAAAATTTACGTGATGGATGATCCTTCCCCTAATGCTTTTGCTACTGGTAGAGATCCTCAACATGCCTCGGTATGCGTGACCACTGGTCTTCTCGAGATGATGAATAGAGATGAAATAATGGGAGTTATAGCACATGAACTTTCTCACATCAGGAATCGAGATATCCTTACTATGACCATGGTAGCAGCACTTGCTGGTGCAATTATCATACTCGCAGACCTGGCAAGATGGGCTCTATGGTGGGGAGGCGGAGGAGAGCGTAAGAGAAGACGCAGTGAAGGCGGAGGGGGAGGTAATTTGGTGGTATTTATTATTCTTCTGGTTCTTATAATCCTTGCACCGATTTTTGGTAGACTTCTCGCTCTGGCAGTATCCCGTTCAAGAGAATATCTGGCCGATGCAGGCTCTGCAGAACTTACTAGAAACCCATTAGCTCTGGCCAGTGCACTGGAAAAGATAGCCACATCGCCTCCAATGAAAAGAGTTAGTGATGGTGTCGCTCACCTCTTCATAGCAGACCCCAAAAAAAAGAAACTTTCCGAAAAAGATAGTTTATGGGCTAATCTGTGGAGCACCCACCCTCCCATCTGGAGAAGGATAGCCATCCTTAAAGAAATGGCTGGACAGTATACCTAATTTTAAGTTCCTCAGTGTCAGTGGATTGATTTTAACTGCTGTAAAACTATGACAATTTTATTTTCTAAATATTACCTTCTAAAAAACCTTTAATTTTCTCCACAATGGCAACCCCGATTCTTGCTTGTGCCTCCTTCGTACTTGCTCCAATATGTGGTGTACCTATCACATTATCCAGTTTAAGTAATTCATTATCTACCGGAGGTTCAACTTCAAACACATCAAGGGCAGCGCCTTTTACTTTTCCATTCTTAAGAGCCTCCAAGAGAACTTTCTCATCAACCACACCACCTCTTGAGCAATTTATAATCACCACACCATCTTTCATTTTTTCAAAGGCTTCCTTAGAAATCATATGTCTTGTTTCTTCTGTCAAAGGAATATGTATACTTATAAAATCGGCCTCCTTGTAAAGTTCATCATAGGATACAGTCTTGGCTAATTCTTCAGGTATCTGCCTAACATGACGAGTAGCAATTACATTCATTCCGAGGCACTTCGCTCTTTTTGCAACCTCCCTTCCAATTCTTCCCATACCAATTATACCGAGAGTTTTACCAAACAATTCTGTTCCCTTTAACTGCTTTTTCTCCCATTTTCCTTCCCTGAGTCCTACTGTGCCCCTCACAATATGTCTGGACAATGCGAACATAAAGCCTATTGCAAGTTCTGCTACAGAGATACTGGAAGCTTCTGGAGTATTAACTACTTTTATTCCCTTAGCTTTTGCACCCTCGAGGTCAATATTATCAAGCCCCACTCCTCCTCTTATAATGAGTTTAGCATTCTTCAGTGCATCCAGTAACTCACCTTTAACCTTTGTAGCACTCCTTACAATGATTATTTCCTTATCCTCCAGTTTCTCGGGAAGCTCTTCCTTGGGCAGATCACTGAAATCATAAATTTCGACATTCAATGCCTTTAATTCCTCTATGGCCTTTTTATCTATAGGATCACAGATTGCTACCTTCATGATTCCTCCTCATTTAAGATTCCAAATTTCATCAATGGCTTCGAGAACTTCCTTAACATCATCAAGAGTATGGTCGCCCATGTGACCAATTCTGAATGTGATTTCTTTAAGCTTTCCATACCCATTGGATATCATCAGACCTCTCTTGCCCAGTTCTTTATTTAAATCTGCTACACTGTAACCCTTGGTATTTTTGATTGTGGAGACAGTAGGTGACCAGTAGCCTTTTTCTGGGAACATTTCAAAGCCTCTCTCTATAGCCCACTTCTGTGTATATTCTGCCATTTCTTGATGTCTCCTGTATCTATTTTCGATGCCCTCTTCCAGTATTCTATCCATCTGCTTATCTAAGGCATAAATCAATGAAATTGCGGGGGTTGCGGTGGTCTGCCTTTTTTCATTATATCTTTTAGCCATCTCAATAAAATCAAAATAATAACCGCGGCCTTCTACTGTCTTTGCTCTTTCCAGAGCTTTATCACTTACAAGAGCAACAGTTAATCCAGGAGGTAATGCAAAACATTTTTGGACACTTGCAAAAATGACATCAATTCCCCACTCCTCAAATTTGATGGGAGCACCCATCATTGCACTCACAGCATCCACGGCAAATATAACATCCGGGTATTTTTTCATTACTTCACCTATATCAGCCAGAGGATTCATCACACCTGTGGAAGTTTCGTTGTATGTCAAAAGCAGAGTATCATATTTTCCGCTTTTGAGTTTTTCCTCTATCATTTCGGGTTTTATGGCCTTTCCCCACTCTACTTCAATCTTATCCCCCTCCTTTCCACTTTCAACGCCGATCTTATACCATCTGCTGGAGAAAGCTCCGCACACTGTGCCAAGATATTTAGTTTTAACCACATTCCTTATGGTCCCTTCCATAACCCCTGTGGCAGAAGAAGTAAAAATAAAAACATTGGCCTTTGTGTTGAGCGCCTTCTTTATCTTTTCGGTTACCCTTTCAAGAAGTTCTGAAAATTCTTTTGTTCTGTGACCAATCATCCACTCGGTTTGGGCTTCCAGTAC
>QNDO01000211.1 GCA_003644895.1 Candidatus Hydrothermota bacterium
GTATATTCGTACTGGGGTTGTAACTCACTTTTTACAGGAACTTCCCCAAATTCTAGCTGCTCCCCCTGCCGCTCGTTTTTGGGTTCCGACACCACCATTTGAAAACGGCCACGCCCACGAGAGTATACTCTCCCCTCGATAGCTATTGAAGTCTCAATATTTTTCTTTTCCTTGGCTAACGTTTCACTCACTGCCATGTAAACCTTTTCAAAAATTCTAAGCCCCCTAGAGAACTTAACTTCCTTTTTCTGGGGATGGATATTAAAATCCAGTAAGCTGGGGTTAACTTCCATCAACACAATAAAAGACGGATGGCGTTCTCCCTGATTGTAAGCCCTATATATTGCCTTCCGGATACCATCATGCTTCACTCTTCTGCCATTTATCATTATAACTTGATTCACCGCACTTCCCTTAAGATAATCCGGCTTTGAAACAAACCCATAAATTTTAATGTGTTCTCTTTCAAAGTAGACTTCCAACAAAGAATCCCGGAATTCATCTCCTAAAATGGCGGAGATTCTCTCCTCAAGAGATTGATTGGTAGGTAAATAAAGTCTCTCCTTTTCATTGTCCCTAAATCTAAAGCATATTCCTCTGAACCAGAAGGCATAATTAACCAACTCTTGATAAACGCGCCTCGCCTCCTGTTTTGGACCCGAAAGAAACTTTCTCCTGACAGGAAGATTCTCGAATAGATTCTCCACTACTACAGTGGTACCTTTACCATGGGGACTCGGTTTGAGGCCCATAAATTCTCCGAATGAGAACTCACCTTTCCATCCTTCCCCGGAGTCATCAACTGACGAAATTATTGTTAGTCTGGACACAGCCATAATAGAATGTAGAGCCTCTCCTCTAAACCCGAGTGTAATCTTCTTTTCAAGGTCCTCTATTTTTTCTATTTTACTTGTTGTATACCTTGATACTGCAAGCGGTATTTCATCCTTTTCCATTCCGGACCCATTATCCTTTACCACAATACGTTCTATTCCCCCGTTCTTTATCTCCACATTTATCTCCTCCGCTCCTGCATCCAATGAATTTTCTACCAGTTCACGTACACAGGAAGCTGGATTTTCGATGACCTCACCCGCCGCAATTTTACTTATGACTTCAGGTGGAAGTTTCTTTATCTTCATTTTTATCCACTATCAGTTTTTCAATTATATCCGCACAGGAATATCCCCGTTCCTTCAGCTTGTAATCCATAACGATGGTCTCTATAATTGTAGAAATGTGTTTTCCGGGAACAAGTGGGAGCACCAGTTTGTTAACATCTACATCCAAAATTCTCATTTTGTTCAATATGAGCCCAGTCCTTTCAATCCTACCAGCTTCCTCCCAAGGTATAAGTTCCACTACAACCCCTATCTCCTTTTCCTCCTCGACAGCCCGCGACCCGAAAAGAGCAAACACATCCAAAAGACCCACACCCCTTATCTCAATATAATACTTCAGTTCCTCACGTTCACTGCCGGACATTCCGCGTAATCTTCCCTTGGGATATTCAATTATCTTAATAAGATCATCTGCAATTAATATATGGCCTTTTCTTACAAGATCTAAAGCACATTCCGACTTTCCAATACCGCTTTTCCCTATAATAAGGACCCCAACACCGTATACATCCACAAGGGTCCCATGGAGATAGGTGGTGGGAGCCAATTTATATGCAAGAAAATCCGCAAGATTCTTTATAAGCTCCTGTGTAGGTAATTTGGAAACAATCACGGGTATTTTTTTCTCATCTCCCATCACAATCATCTCTTCAAAGACCTTAAGTCCCCTTGCCACAAACAATGCAGGTATTTTATAAGAGAATAACCTAGCAAGGCTCTCTTCTCTTTTAGTCTCTGAAAGAGAATTTAAAAAAGCCCATTCAGCATTGCCGATTACCTGAATCCTCTCGGCTACAAAATATTTTTCAAAACCCGAGAGGAGAAGCCCCGGCCGGTTAACTTCATCTGTTTTGATTCTATTGGACAGACCCTGTTTGCCGGCCACAAGGTTTAAATTCCATTCATCCTTTTTGACTGAATAAATGGAATTAACCGTAAAAATATTATCCTCTTCTGTCTGAAAGTTTTTCCTCATATTTTTTCAGCTGTGTTTTTATTTTATCCTTAAGTTCATCAATTACTTCATATGGATCTTTTCTCTGACTCTTTGCCGTCAGAGTCTGACCCTTTACCTTTACGATGAGCTCCCCTGCATATCTCCCTCGTATTTCATGCAGTATCAACTCTGAATCTATTATATTGTTGGAATATCTTTCCATACCCGTTAATCTCTTATGGATATAATCTTTGAGGGCATCTGTTAGGTCCAAGTTCCTTGCTACTATTTTTAATTCCATAGTATTACCTCCTCATCGTTAAAGTGGTTAATAGTATAAACTAAACCCTGTTTTTTTCAAAATCAAGTTGATTTTATGTGTTATTTACTACATATTATACACTATCTGGAGGGGTGGCCGAGCCTGGTTGAAGGCGCGCGATTCGAAATCGCGTATCCCCATAAAAGGGGATCGTGGGTTCAAATCCCACCCCCTCCGCTGGGAGAGTTTTATGAGATGTTTTCTTGCAGTTGATATTCCTGAGCATGTCAAAAAAAATCTATGGCAGGTCATTCAGAATATAAAAAAGGAGCTAACAGGCGTCAAGTGGGTGGAACCTCACAATTTGCACATTACCATTAAGTTTCTAGGAGAACTAGAAGATGAAAAGGTACCTAGTTTATTGGAAATTTTAGAAAAAAGACTTTCACATTCTGGCACTTTTACATTAAAATTAAAGAGCTTTGGATTCTTCCCCGACATAAGAAGGCCGAGAGTTTTCTGGGTCGGGGTGGAAGACAGGGGGGAAAATTTGAAAAAATTATGGAAGGAAATTGAGAATATTGTCCCTAAGTTTGGTGTTTCCAGAGACAATCGGTCTTTTACCCCGCATTTGACACTGGCGCGGATAAAAAGACCGGTTAAAATAAAAAAATCGAGCCTTGAGGAACTAAAAGAATTTGAGAGTTCCTCATTCAATGTAGATACATTGGTTTTTTACAAGAGTGTTCTAACAAGTGAAGGACCTATTTATACAAAGA
>QNDO01000212.1 GCA_003644895.1 Candidatus Hydrothermota bacterium
CGCGGAAAAAGGAGAATCTGGGATTGAGGAACAGAAAGCGGCTTGGCATGAGTTGTTGCATAGGCCCAAGAGACTGCCACCTTTAAACCCCTCAAGTCCTGTCCATAATATTCTCTAATCGTCATTAAATCAGCGATTACTTGGAGGGGATGATAAACATCATCCTGCATAGAAATTACAGGGATATCTGAATGTTTCGCAATTTCATTGATATATTTGTTCCCTATATTATAAAAACAATTTCGGATGGCGATGCCCTCTCCCATCCTCGAGAGAACCTTGGCTGTATCTTTGGGTGACTCACCATGAGCAATTTGCATTTTGTCAGCAGTAAGATCATGGGCATGACCTCCAAGCTGAGTCATTGCTGCTTCAAGAGAGTTGCGGGTTCTCGTAGACTGCTCAAAGAATATCATGAAGAGTGTTTTGTGTTTCAGGAACTCCGTTATTTCTCCCATGGCAAATCTTCTTTTTAGCTCCAGAGCCACTTCAATCACTGTATCAATTTCCTGCTTTGTCCATGTATCAAAAGTTATGAGATGCCTGCCTCTGAAGATAGTCTTCATAATTACCTCCTTAAAATAGCTTGAGTATATATAATATTACCATCCTGTCATTAAATCAAAAAACTAACAAAAACTACCACCTTCACGAATGTCCGGGACAGAATAAAGTCAAAAAGTACCTGATATAAAAAGAGTATTTAATCTCTCACCAAACTGATAGTAGGGTCCTTTTTATCCCCTGATAACAATAGTGTGTATCTATTATCAGGTTCAAGAGGCTCAACCTGCTGAGTACTATACAGTCTTCCAAATGTGTCTCTAATAGTGGAATCATTTATATCTACCCAGATATAGTTTAATATAAGACTGCCTGACCATACTTTAAAATAGGAAGTAGTGTCTCCTGGAAGAAGAGGGGGTGTGGTTGAATCTACAAATACTTGTCCGTTGACTGCAAGATAAACAAGTTTTGAATCTGTAAATCCATTTATTACTCTCAGATCAGGATTTTCCTCCGGCGACTTACAGGAAAACGCTAGAAGAACAGATATAACGGCTATATAAGATATAATTTTAGATATCACACCTCTGCTTTTCAAAACAATTACTTCAGAGTTCCGCCTCTGCTCTCCTTGTGGCGTGGCAGTTGAAATTTACTGCTACAGGAAGTGAGGTAATATGAGTTGCAGAGTACTCCACATGAACATCAAGGGCTGTAGTTATACCACCGAGACCCTGAGGACCAATCCCTAGTTTATTAATCTCATCTATCAACTCCTCTTCCAGTTTAGCATAAAATGGGTCAGGGTGTCGTACACCCAGCGGCCTCAGTAGAGCCTTTTTTGCAAGATAAGTTGCATATTCGAAGGTTCCACCTATACCCACACCAAGCACAACGGGAGGGCATGGATTCGGCCCAGCTTCTTCAACTGCTTTAATGACAAATTTCTTTACACCTTCTATACCTTCTGCCGGTGTTAGAATTACCAGTTTTCCCATATTTTCGCTTCCACCACCCTTTGGTAAAACGGTAATTTTCATTTTGTCCCCGGGAACCAGCTCCACATGAATAAATGCAGGGGTATTATCACCTGTGTTCTTCCTTCTCAAAGGATCTCGTACAATTGATTTCCTCAAATATCCCTCTGTATAGCCTCTTCTAACTCCCTCATTTATCGCCTCATGTAGGTTTCCCCCCACTATATGAACATCCTGTCCAAGCTCAACAAATACAACTGCTGAACCTGTGTCCTGGCAGATAGGGATTCGTTCTCTCTGAGCAATATCAGCATTCTCTAGTAACTGTTTAATAACTTCTTTACCAACCTCGGATTCCTCTTTCTCTAAGGCCTTAAGAAGAAATTCTCTAACATCCTGAGGAAGTTCATAATTTGCTTTAATGCAAAGATTTTTAACGGTGCCTATTATCCTATCTACATGAATTTCCCTCATCCTATCTCCTCTGGCATTGGCCGTATATAACCTTCTTCCATATGTTTTTTGGTCATCTCCCTAGCCCTCTTGATGACTTCTTCAGCTCTCCTATAAGATTCTTCGTAACTCAATGTTACTCTCGCTACTCCCTGTTCTATTGCCTTCATAGCAACTGCAGCAGCTTCTCTGGGGAAAACCTCCCAATCATCCATTGTTGGGATAATATAATCTTCTCTGAGTCCCTTGTCTTCAGCTACCTTAGCAAGTTCATAGGTAGCTGCAAGACACATCTCATCCGTTATGGTTCTTGCTTTTACATCCAGAGTCCCTCGGAAAATCCCCGGAAATCCAAGAGAATTATTTACCTGATTTTCAAAATCAGAACGTCCTGTAGCTACAATCTTTGCACCTGCCTCCTTGGCTTCCCACGGCCAGATTTCAGGGATAGGATTAGCACAGGCAAATACAATAGGCTCTTTTGCCATGGATCTTATGTTGTCCTGGGATACAACTCCCGGTCCTGGCTTAGAATAGCCTATGAACACATCCATATCTTCAAAAGCTTCATCTTGGCCCCCTCTTCTGTCCTCTCTGTTTGTTTTTATCACCAGCTCATAATTATAGGGAAACTTCTCCTTGAGGTCTTCTCTATCTTTATAAACGATACCCTTTCTATCAACAAGAATTATATTACCGGGGTCCACACCTGCAGCAATAAGAAGTCTCAAGGTGGCAAGACCGGCTGCTCCTGTCCCCAGCATAATGATTTTTAATTTCTTAAACTCTTTACCAACTATTTTTGCGGCATTAATCAGTCCTGCAACAGTAACAGCAGCAGTCCCCTGCTGGTCGTCATGCCACACTGGAATATTCATCTCTTTCCTTAATCTATCCAGAATGTAAAAGCACTTTGGCTTTGCTATGTCTTCAAGATTGATACCCCCAAAGGAAGGCTCAAGTAATTTGACAGTCTCAATAAACTTTTCCGGATCCTTGGTATCCAGACATATGGGGACTGCATCAACACCTCCAAGATACTTGAATATAAGAGCCTTACCTTCCATAACAGGCATGGCTGCATGGGGGCCAATATCTCCCAGGCCAAGAACCCTCGTACCATCAGAAACCACCGCAATTGTATTCCATTTAG
>QNDO01000213.1 GCA_003644895.1 Candidatus Hydrothermota bacterium
ACTCTCCTCAGCTTTTTTCTCTATCTCCTTAATCTTCTCCGTCTTCACCATGTTTATAGAGACCTCCACCAAGTCTCTCACCATGGATTCCACATCTTTTCCTACATACCCTACTTCAGTAAACTTGGTGGCCTCAACCTTAATAAAGGGGGCCTTGACCAGCTGAGCAAGTCTTCGTGCTATTTCCGTTTTTCCAACACCAGTGGGGCCTATCATTATTATATTATTCGGGATGATCTCTTCCCTCAAAGGTCCTTGAACATTTTGTCTTCTCCAGCGGTTTCTTATTGCAATCGCAACGATCTTCTTTGCCTCATCCTGACCTATGATGTAACGGTTTAACCTTTCAACAATCTCTCTGGGAGTTAAAAATTTATTATCGGCCATATATACTACTTCGGCTCTATAGCCAGATAATAAGGGAAACCATCCCTTATTATTTTCAAAAGCACAGGTTTTTCTGAATCTTTAAACTTCCGGGCAGCCTTCTTGAAATCCTTAATGCCTTTAATCTCGATACCACCTATCTTTTCTATCACATCGCCTTTTTTGAGTCCTGCATCCTCAGCTGGAGAACCCATTTCTATTTCATAAATCACAACACCCTCTTTTTCCTTTCCTTTATAATAGATCTTAGCTTCCTCGGATTTCAGATCCATGACCTTCATTCCTGCCCATGAAGCTTTGCCCTCTTCGGCGTAAGATTTTTCTTCCTCTTCTTTTCCTCCTTTGGCTGCAGTCTGCTCTTCAGGATATTCACCCAATTTTACCCTGATGGTCTTTTCAACACCATCCTCGCGGATCACCACAACATCAACCACTGTTCCAGGTGGGGTTTTAGCTACCATTAGCCTGAATGACTCAAGATCTTTTACAGGCTTGCCGTTAAATTTTATTATCACATCGCCCTCTTTCAACCCTGCCTTATCTGCAGGAGAACCCTCTTTAACCTGCCTTATAAGTACTCCCTCTGGTTTTTCAAGCCCATATGCCTTCGCAAGATCTGCGGTCAGTTCCTGAGGGTAAACTCCTAAATATCCTCTAACAACTCTGCCTTTCTCAAGAAGCTGTTCTGAAACGTATTTAGCAGTATTCACTGGAATAGCAAAGCCTATTCCTACAAAACCACCTGAGGGGGACGTAATGGCAGTATTAATGCCAATAACCTCTCCCTTTAAGTTAACAAGAGGCCCTCCTGAATTTCCAGGATTTATAGCCGCGTCGGTTTGAATAAAATTTTCGTAAATTGGGCCTTCTGGAAGGAAAATACCCGACCTTCCCTTTGCACTTATAACGCCCACCGTAACAGTTCTATCCAGCCCAAACGGATTACCAACAGCAATAGCCCAATCGCCAACTTTAATCTTATCTGAATCTCCCAGTTTAAGTACTGGCAGATCTTTATCAGTCTTGATCATCAGTACCGCGATATCTGTACTCTTATCCTTACCTACAATTTTAACCTTCTTTCCTCTAATTTCTGTTTTGTCTGAAAGTTTAATAACAATTTTGTCAGCATCTTTGATAACATGGTAATTGGTTAATATATAGTACTTATCACCGTCTCTCTTAAATATAAACCCAGAGCCGAGGCTTCTGGAATGATACTCTCTGGGCGCCTTTTTAAAAGGCTCCTCAAAAAACTTCTTGAAAAACTCATCAAAGGGCCCTTCAAACTGAAAAGGGAATGGTTCTCCCTTGAGTTTAACTATCCGTTCGGTGGAAATATTGACAACGGCCGGCATCACATGCTCTGCAACTTTAACAAAGGGACTTTCGTATTCTCCCCCCTCATTCTTGACAAAAAGTTGCTCCTTTGTGTTTGCCCCGTTCAGATCTGATAACTTAAGTTGTGCTGTTATAATAACCCCACTTATGAGACCCCCCGCGAATATTAGTGCTCCAATTATGTAGAGAATCTTCCTCCTCATTTTCTCCCTCCTTTTAAAATTGTGTGCCAAACTGAATGTGGGGTACCCATTTCCCACCATCATTGTCAATGCCGTAGCCAAGATCAAATCCTATGATCCCGAGCATGGGCATTTCCATTCTGAAACCAACCCCAACTCCTTTTTTCACAATAAAAGGCCTCAAATCGTGATAACTTTGCCAAGCATTTCCCGCATCGAAAAATGCCAGGAGATACATTGTTTCAGAAATTCTATATCTCTCTTCAAAGGTAAAAATAAAATACAACCTGCCTCCAATATTAACACCATTTTCAATTGGGCCCACACTTCTCAACTCATATCCCCTCAAACCATAATAACCTATATCACCTAGGAAAAATCGCTCATAGAAAGGTACGCTGTCCGGTTTATAGAGACCACCTACATAACCACCCTTAATGGAGAACACCGATATAAACTTTTCCTTAAAGGGGAAGAGGTTTACTCTCTGGAAATTGTGTTTATGAAAATGGACATCGCCCATTAGTGGACCACCAGATAATTCAATGGTATAAGAGGTAATACTTCCTTTTGTCGCATTAAAGCTTCTATCCCTGGTATCTCTTTTAATTCCAAATGTAATGGAAGAACTTAAAAGAGGTCCTGCTTCTGACCAGGATTTAAAATAGGGGCTTTCTAGAAGTGCTTCATCAATATCATAAACCTCTGTTCTCTCAAGCCGGTAAGTTGTTGAAAATCTCCAGTAGTCGTTGAAAACAACTCTGGAATAACTTACACTACCGCCTACACGTTTTTCATCATAATCAGGAAGATAATGAGTTAAGTGATACAACTCAAATCCAAGGGATTGTTTTCGCCCAAAAAGCCAGGGCTCAGTAAAATTGAATTGAAAGTTCCTTCTAGAACCACCGTACTCAACAAGAGCTCCAATAATTTCTCCTCTTCCCAGGAAATTGGGTTGTTGAATCTGGAAATAGAATGAGAGTCCATCTAGTTTCGAATAACTGGCGCCCAATCCCACCGTCCCTGTGTACTTTTCTTTAACCTTAAACACCAGATCTATAAGACTTGAATCTTCGGTAGGACGAAAATCGACCGCGATATTTTCAAAATAATTCAAATAATAAAGATCCCTTTGACTCTTAATAACCTTTTGA
>QNDO01000214.1 GCA_003644895.1 Candidatus Hydrothermota bacterium
ATGAGTTTTATAGGTCCGAGACCTGAAAGACCTGAATTTGTAGAAAGATTTAAACACCAAATTGAAAATTACGATGAAAGGCATAGTATAAAACCAGGAATCACAGGTTTAGCCCAGGTATATGGTGGATACGACACTCCACCAGATATTAAATTAAAATACGACCTCTTTTATATTTATAACAGATCCTTCACTCTTGATCTGAAAATATTACTCCTGACCGTGCGAACCCTGTTCTTTGGGAATGGCCACTAAGCTTTATATTCGTATAGCGTGAAGCGGGCAGCGTAAAGAGGAGAGTGAAACAAACCTTTAAGCTGTTATATCCTCACCGCCATCAACATTAATAACATTACCCGTCATCCAGTATAATCTCTCATCGGAGAGAGCTACAATTGCCTTGGCCACATCCTCGGGGGTGGTCATTCTACCTGAAGGATTCCTTTCAAGAGCATATTTTATAATCTTCTCATGACCGGGAATTTTACGAAGGGCAGGGGTATCCGTAACTCCAGCTTTTATGGCATTACATGTTATACCGTAGGGTGCCAGCTCAAGGGCCAGCTGTCTTATATGAGACTCCAGAGCAGCCTTTGCAGCAGAAACTGCTCCGTAATAGGGCATTACCCTTTGATCTCCAGAACTTGTCATTGCAAAGATTTTTGAACCTCTCTTAATCAACCCCCTTTTGAATGCAGCCTGTGTCCAGTAAACAAGAGTGTTGGCCATTACATCCATGGTCATCTCGAGCTGTTTCTTTGTTATCATCTCCTCTTCATCTTCGGATACAAATTTCTTAAGGGCACCGAAGGCAAGGGAATGCATAATAACCTTAATCCAATCTCCCTCTTTTCTTTTTTCAAAACGGGATTTAACTTCATCGAGAACTTTCTTTATAACCTTTTCTTCTGCAGCATTTACATTAAAATACCAGGCTTCTACACCGTTACTTTTAATGCTTTCAACAAGTTTTTCTACCTCTTTTAAAGCTGCCTTTCTATCTAAATGGATCCCGATGACATTAACACCATTTCGTGAGAATTCAAGAGCAGTAGCCCTGCCAAAACCGCTTGATGCACCCAAAATCAACGCCCATTCTCCCATATCAAACCTCCTTTAATGACCATATAATCATACTCCACAACCCACAGAGATTCAACTAAAAACTTGACAGTGTTTTTAAAAAATCTTACCATAAATGTGGGAGGGGTCTTCCTAAAGGAGAAGTAATGAATATAAACCTAAAAGTAATCTATATATACATCTGCTTGGGTGTCCTGCTCTCAGCCGGTGTAATATATTCTCAACCTGATACATTATGGACGGGTATGTACGGCAGTTCTGATTCTGAACAGGCATTTTCTGTGACGGCCGCACCCCATGGAGGATGTGCTGTTATTGGCCATACTTACTCGTTTTTATCAGGAAAGAGTGATATATGGGTTGTTAGATTAGATGCTACAGGAGACACTTTATGGACAAAACTATTCGGTGGTTCTCTTAATGATGAAGGATTTCATATTGTCATAACACCAGGATGAAGCCAAATATATATGTCCCACTCATGATGGTGGATATGTAGTAACTGGCTACACATATTCTTATGGAAGTGGTTTCAGCGATATATATCTCGTTAAACTTAATGATCAAGGAGTTGTGGTGTGGAGCACCACCGTAGGGGACAGTGGATATGAATATTCGGTAAGTGTTCTTGAAACAGATGATTATGGATTTCTTATTACAGGGCAAACCACTTCTTACGGAGCTGGCAGCTATGATATATGGGTGGTTAGAACCGACTCCTTAGGCAATGTCTTGTGGACGAAAACCTTTGGCGGGCCGAATACTGATTTTCCTGGAGAAGGCATAAAGACCTCTGATGGCAACTATCTTATTTCTGGAACACTTTACAGTGATGATGCCTGGCTATTCAAATTAGATGATAATGGCGATACGCTCTGGACAATGAATGTACTTCAATGGACCACTGATGTCTTTAGGTCTGTAGTTGAAGCAACGGATGGAGGATACATAGCAGCAGGTTATATATACAATAATGCCAGCAGTTCAGATGATTTTTATGTGATAAAGACTGAACCAGAGGTGGGGATAGGAGAAGAAACTACTTCATGTACCACAAGGAAGATTGTCAGCTATTTTCCATCCATTGTGAGGGGAAAAGCAGTTCTAAAAACAAACCTAAATCAAGATGTAAATGTAATTATGCAGATTTTTGATGTCAAGGGAACTCTTATTTCCTCCCGTAATGTTAGAATAGTGGCTGGAGAGCAAAGACTCCTCATGGACTTTTCTGACTTTGAGTCTGGTGTTTATTTTTTAGTATTGAAAGCCGATTCATGCATTGAAAGCTTGAAATTTATGGTATTAAAATAAGTAAACACGCGCTTTTATTGCATAACTTGACATTTCAGAAAGTAGGAATTACTATATATACATCATCGCGGGGTGGAGCAGCCTGGTAGCTCGTCGGGCTCATAACCCGAAGGTCGCCGGTTCAAATCCGGCCCCCGCTACCACTATTATTATAAGGCGGCGTAGCTCAGCTGGTAGAGCAGCGGAATCATAATCCGCGTGTCGGGGGTTCGAGGCCCTCCGCCGCCAGTTTTTATTTTCAAGATTCCCCCTTATTATATTTATATGTTCCTGAATGAACTGGTAAAATTTTCCCAACTCCTTGCCCAGACCTCCAGAAGGAATGAAAAAATATCCATTCTCATAAATTTCCTTCAAAGGCTTGAAGAACAGGAACGGGTACCGGGAATTAATTTCATCTCCGGGGTTATAAGGCAGGGTAAACTCAATCTGGGTTACAGAACACTCATAAAATTTCTCGATGTTCCCTATGAAAAGAACAATAAGGGAATAACTCTCACTCAAACGGATGCCTTTTTCGATGAATTAAAAAATATCCAGGATACAGATAAAAGACTCAGATTCGTCTATAACTTTTTTAAAAAGCTCTCTCCAGAGGAGAGAAATTTTCTCATTGCACTTATTGCTGGAGAACTAAGGCAGGGGGCAAGAGAACCTATAGTACTTCAGGCC
>QNDO01000215.1 GCA_003644895.1 Candidatus Hydrothermota bacterium
GCTTAATAGCCCCCTTTTATTTTTGTGTTACTTCTAAGTAGCTATTTAAAAAAGCAAATTCTGTGAAAGGTAAGCGAGTAGGTCTTTTAAATTCTGGATTTGTTTTATTGCATCCGTTACATTCATTTTTCTGTTCTCCGGTGGAACTGGGCTCTTTTCAGGTAAAATTATCTCTTTATCACCAACTACACTTTTGAGCAAAGCTTGAATGTTCATTATTTATCCTCCTTATAGGAAATATTCATCGGGGTAACTTTCAAATGGTTCATATTCCTCCACTTGATCAAGTAACAATTGAAAAGTTTCTCTGTGTTTTTCTTCTTTTGCTAAAAAATCAAAAATACTCTTAGTTTGTTCTCCAGGTTATTTGTCTCTCGTAGCTGTATAGAATCTCTGCCCATTTTCTTCAATCTTTATCGCAACCTGCAAAATCTCACTTACATCATACAAGTCCATAACCCCTCCTTTATATTATTCCAGCTTCTTTATGTTTTTTATAAATTGTTTCAGCTAAATTGTCGAGAAGTTTGAGATCTTCTATTTTGGGGAGTCCTTTTATAAGAACCGGTTCCAGAAGTTCAACTTTGAGATTTGGGAGGAGTCCCTTTATCTGCTCAACCGTTTTCCCTCCCCATCCGTAGGAGCCGATGATACTGGCAAATTTTAATTTAGGTCGCAGAGCATTTGTAAGGAATGCAGCATAAACTGCAGCTGGATGAGCTCCAGTCAGAACTGTGGGAGTGGCGAGTATAATAGTTGCAGCATCAACAAGTGCCATTGCCAGTTCTCCAATATCTGTGACTGTGAGGTTGAAGGGTTTTACGGTAATTCCTTTATTCATAAGTGCATCAATAAGATAATCAACCATACTTTCAGTACTCCCGTGCATAGAGACATAAGGCAAAATGACCTCATTTTTTACATTATCTGAAACCCACTCACTGTAAGCATCAATAATAAAATCAGGGTTTAGATATATAGGACCATGACTTGGCGCTATCATTTCAAGATCAAGGGCTTTCACCTTTTCAATATTCTTTTGTATTATAGTTCTAAAAGGCATCATAATTTCAGCGTAGTATCTTTTAGCATCTTCAAGCACCTTTGGATCATCTTTCACAAATAACTGAGAAGTAGCCAGGTGTGATCCGAAGAAATCACAGCTAAATAATATTTTGTCCTCCACCAGATATGTAACCATAGTTTCTGGCCAGTGAACCCAAGGAGTAAATACGAATTTTAATGTTTTATTCCCTAAAGATAGAGTATCGCCATCATTTATAGTGATAAATCTAGTTTCTGGTATATGGAGCAGATCTTGTAAAAATCGCTGGCACTTTTCATTGGTAACCACTTTTGCCTCTGGGAAAAGCTTTAAAACTGCTGGAATAGAACCGGAATGATCCTGTTCTGCATGATTGGAAATAACGTAATCGATTCTATTAACCCCGAGAATCTTCAAGTTTGTAAGTAACTGGTCTTCAGTAGCAGGATCCACTGTATCAATTAATGCAATCTTCTCGTTTCCCTTTATTATATACGCATTGTAGGAAGTACCATCAGGGAGGGGTATTAGTTCATCGAATAATCTTCTATCCCAGTGTATTGCACCCACAAAGAAAATATCTTTTTTTATCTCCTTTACAGCCATTTTAAACCTCCTTTTTCTCTTTTATAAATGTTGGTGCTGTTCGGGGCTCCTTGCCCTTTACAACCCTGTGATAATAATCATAGGTCATAGGAGTCCCTTCTTTAAGAATATCAGCATCTACAAGTTCACCCACAAATAATGTATGCGTGCCGGCATCCATAGATTTTACCACCTTGCATTCCATATAAGCAAGACTATAGTCAATGACAATGGGACTCCCAGTTTTTCCTATTTTATAATTAATTCCCTGGAATTTGTCAAAATCTCTTCCCGAACGAAAACCAAATCTTCCTATTAAGTTGAAAGGGGTCTCTTGAGAAAGCACTGATATGGAAAATACGCCGCTTTTACTAATGTATTCATGAGTTAGGTTTTGTTTGTTGATACATATGGCAATTCTCACAGGCTCAGATGTAACCTGGAATACTGTATTTGCGCACTGGGCATTTATCTTGCTCCCATTAGTGGAGCTCACTATATATAACCCATAATTTATTTTTGTTAGGGCCCAGACATTCATTATATATCTCCTTTTTTACTAATGTAATTACAATTATAACATTTTTATACTAGTTTGTCAACTGTCTATTTGAAAACTTCTCCCGTTTCTTTAAACCAAAAAACAAAATCCAGATGTTCCATAGGGATCTTGATTTGTTTTGAAAATTCTCTCATTCTGTTTTCAATTCCAATATACTTCTTGCGAGATAAGGAAGTTGGTATGTCTTGAATCACACCGTAAAATTTCAAATTTTTTAATACATGACGGTCTAAAATTGCAATATCTTTTCCAAAGCCTATGTTTCTTAAAAAATGGCTAGCTTCTTTGTATCCCATGCCTTTGATATTTTTAACCAGCCAGTCTCTTAATTTAAATATATCTTGGTATTGTTTTATTATCTCTCGGATAATTAATTCCCCATTGCGGGACAAGGTGTTTCTGGCCTCAATTATATACCTGGATTTATTATTTTTGAACCTGATTCCTATAAGTATTTTTCTAATTTCTTGTTCATCACCTTTAAATAATAGATCTGAATTCCAAAGTTTTTCTATGGCTGACCAACAAACTTTTGCTTTAGATTGCGGCGTTAAAAGACAGAACGCCAATTCTTTAAATAGCTCTTTTTCGGAGGCATTATGCCAGAGAGCCCTAAATTCTGCAAGTCTCTTCTCAATGAGTGCCTTAATTTCCTCATATATCATTATTAAATCCTTCATTAATTTTATCCTAAAGCTCCTCTTTTGTATATCAAAATTCTCATAAGAGTTTTTTGATTTTTAGGTAGTAAGTTATTAAAATTTAAAAAAGGAGTTGATTTCATATGTATTTCAAAAAGAAAACATTGAAAGAATTATTTGGATTAGCGGTGAAGGAATATGCTACTAGACCAGCCCTTGCTTATTATGAC
>QNDO01000216.1 GCA_003644895.1 Candidatus Hydrothermota bacterium
CCCTAACAGCAAGGGCCGGCAAGGACCTTATGCCCTCCCTTGCAACTGCAATTCTTACAATAGGACCGAGATTTAGTGGTGCCATAAACGGAGCTGCCAGATACTTTAAGATGGCGAAGGAAATCGGTGTTTTCCTTGTGGATATGTTTAAAAGTCTTGGATATTCGGATAAGGAGATAGACGAATTCATTAATGCCGGTGCCTTCAATGCATTCTTCGTGCTCGGAAGAAGCATCGGATTTATAGGCCATATCCTTGATGAGAAGAGACTCGGCATACCTCTCTACAGACATCCATGGGATGATATTCTTTACGATGTGAAGAGACCGGAGGAGGCCTAAAAGAAAATTCAAAATCGAGGAGGGGCGTAAGCCCCCTTTTTTATTTTATTTGCTTATAGCTTCAAAAAGTTGATTGAAAGGAAGAGGTTGGTGTAATATTAGGCAACAAACGGGTCAGAAGGAGATGTTATAATATGAGTCTGAGTGTCCGTACAAACCTACCAACCTTTATCGGATTATTTCTTGTTTTTGGTTTACCTCTCATTTTTAGCTTCTTCCTGAAGTCAAAGTACCGTAAATCCGGGCTCTTCTTTGGTATTGTCGGCGACTGGAGCATTGTATTGTTACTCTTTTTTCTTATACTCTTATGGGAACATCAATCACTGAGTTCAATCGGGTTTCGTGGCTTCTCCTACCGGGAGATTTTGTGGGGCTTTGCCGGGTTCTTTGTGGGCGCCTTTTCCTTTGCTTTAACCACACCTTTAGTACGCGCATTACATTTGAATACTACAGCAGGAGGGATCACACGGCTGGCAGCAGCTCCACCGGGATTGCGGGTTGTGCTTGTCCTCACTGCCGGCATTGCGGAAGAAATCATGTTCCGTGGATATGCCATTGAACGCTTAGCTACCCTTATAGGGAGTGTCGCTGTCGGTGCAGCAATAGCTTATCTCGTTTTTGTAGCACTGCATCTCCCTTTCTGGGGACCTGGAGGCACCATTCAGATCGGGGTATGGTCACTTCTGGTAACGGTACTCTATGTATGGCAACGAAACCTCTGGCCCTGTATATTGATGCATGTCCTGAATGATGCCTATGCCTTTATTGTATTACCCATGTTTTTTACCCAATATCTGCACAGGTCGTAATTTGTTATAGTACTATCGGCAATTAAGAACTGAACGGGTACAATTTACTTCCATATTCTGTGAACTTCTGTGCGTGGGTGTGAATTTTTGTTCGCTATTTTAACTCCTTTATTTTCATCAAGTTTTCCTTTCTGTGAAAAATCCTGCGAATTTTCATAGTGTTTTATTAATTGTGTCTCTGGATTTCAGTCATTATTTTACCTCCTGGGTTCTGCCTTTTTCTATCGCCCAGGAGGTATTTTTCTCTATGCAAAGGCCCTTCCTTAACCCATCCCTGCCTCCTCTCATTCACATGAACACAATTAAATACACACAACCAGATTTTCTCGTGAGGCAATGAATGCTATTTCATATAGATTTTACATTTTGGAATACCCAAAGGCTCAAAAATTGAAACCTCTTACGAGTTAATTTATTATATATCCATGTTCAAGTTCTTTTTGTTTATATCTATATTTTCTGGAACTGCGAAGATAGCCTTCCTGCATCACGGTAATCAATCCTTCTCAGATAATGGCGCCTATACATTGAGGCCCGGAGATGAGGGCTATAATGGAAATAGCTTCCACAGAACTCTTGATACCCATGAATACTATAATGTTCCTCTGGATATCCATATCTCCGGACCTTTAACAGAATCTTACAGCTGGATGAGAAACGATAATGGACTCTTAAACAGATTGAAGGGTGATCTTGTATACCTGGTAGGCGGAAGTTATGCAGAAAATATTCTACCTTATGTAGACAGTACAGCAAACAAAAACTCCTTCCAGTTTGTGAAGGAAGTTTATGATTCTACCATTAAGGGTGTGGGGTGGCCAGATTTCCCCACAGTAATATGGATACCGGAACGAGTATTTAAGTCCGAAAATTTAATGCCCTATTCTTTGATAAAACTTTTGAATGAAGCCTATGGTAAATATGATTCTCAGGGTCATTATCTCGCTCCATGTATTGTCCTTGATGATAATGTGCATGAATGGTATTACCATACCTATCCCGACGGTACCGAATGTCATAATTCCCGGAAAGTTCATATAATGTATGATAATGAAGGAAATTATGTTTTTGTGGTATTTATCCAAAAAGTAGCTAGAGACCAGATGGTATGGAATGATATCTCAAATCCTAATAACCCTTTACATCAGTTATTAGAAGCCCTGAGCAACGACCCCGATCAGGAGCAGATTGTAATCTATGGAGATGACTGGGAAAAAGCCGCGGGGGTAGCTGGATGGGATTTCGGTCAAGCAGGGGTTCCAGCAAGTTCATATGATCATAATATCAGTTACATTGCTTCTCAGAACTGGATTCAACCAGTACACATAGCCGAGGCAGTAAAATGGTGGGGGGTGGATAAACTCTACGATTCCGATCCACTAAACGACCCGCCATCTATCCAGATTGATTATGCAGCCTATCAGGAACTTCATGACTGGACAGGAGGTACCTACGACAACTGGTACGATGATTTTAAAAACACGCAGGCTTGGGGCTGTGAAAACGGCCCTGACCTAAATGGTAACGGCGTATACGGGGATTACGAGGACCTCTGGAAGTTTGCTTACGAAAAACTTTTAAATGTCCCTCCTAACGAAATTTCAAGACTTGGATGGATAACTCTTATGGGTATGCTATACGAAACTGCATGGCACACAGGACCAGGTGGTGAACTGGTTTACTGGGGTAAAAATGTATGGAACCATACGAGATACGGAGGGATATTTGCGTTTGGATCTGTATGGTATGATTCACTCAGATTCCTGGCACAAGCTGATGTTCATGAAGAGGATCTGGATGGAGATGGAGTTAAAGAATATGCTTTATATAATGACAGAATTTGTTTTATTTTTGACCGAAGGGGGGGACGTGCTCTTGCAGTCTTCACTTC
>QNDO01000217.1 GCA_003644895.1 Candidatus Hydrothermota bacterium
CCATGGAAAAGAGGTTCTGTAAATCTCAGCACTGTCTCTCCAAATTTATATGTTTTCCCCTCCGGGAAAACCACCTTGATGGAATCAGCATCCACCTCTCTGATTTCCTCAAGACCATCCCAGAATTTAACAAGCTCCTCAAACCATTGATGCCCCTTTTCGAAAAGTTCACTTCTTCTTTTATTGTAATCACCGAAATCTCTCGATAAGGCCAGTTTTATATGCTCCCGGGGGTCAAATATTTGCGACCTCTCTTTTCCCTTTACAAAATCTCTTTCCTCAAGGTTGAGAGACTCCCTTAACTTAAGAAAAAAATCCTCTGCCCTCTTTCTCTGGTTTAAATTTATAAAAACATTGGGATTTTTCATAAAAAGGGTCTTACCCTTATAAGCCGAAACATCCTCGTATATATAGTGATCGTGGTGGTAATGGGATATTATAACCAGGGAAGCCTTTTTAAGAGCTCTCAGAATGGCTCTTTTACCCTTCTCTCGGAGTTTCATCTTTTCTTTCTTATCCAGGGGATATCCAGGCTGCATCTCGGCTATACCAGGATCGATGATAAGACTCACATTCGGTGTTTTAACAAAAATACAGGAACTCTTTGCACCGAAGGAATCAAACCAGACAAGTTCAAAATGAAGATCCATGGAATAATTTTAAACGAAAATGGGCAGGGGGAGAAACTATATTTCCACAAAGGTTCCGATTTTTTCTCCCTGAAGTACCCTGTAAAGATTTCCGGGGACAGTGATATTGAATACTATAACCGGAATGTGATTCTCCCGGCAAAGGGTTATGGCAGTTTGATCCATAACTTCCAGTTCCTTCTCCAGCATTGTTTTAAGATCTATATAATCAAACTTCTTTGCATCTTCGTAAACCTGGGGGTCTTTATCATATACCCCATCAACCTTTGTTCCTTTGAGAAGAACCTCCGCCCCAATCTCAGAAGCTCTCAATGCAGCAGCAGTATCTGTTGTAAACATTGGATTTCCTGTTCCACAGGCAAAGATTACCACCCTTCCCGAATCAAGATGATGAATTGCCCTTCTTCTCACGAAGGATTCACCCACTTCTTTGATATCTATTGCAGATAATATTCGAACTTCAAGACCTCTTTTTTCAAGTGCAACCTGGAGTGCCATGGCGTTTATTGCTGTAGCCAGCATCCCCATATAATCCGCAGTAACCCTGTCAAAACCGGCCTTTTCAAGTTTTTTACCACGGATGATATTTCCTCCTCCCACAACAATTCCCATCTGCACCTTGAGTTCCTTTACTGCCCGGGATATCTCGTGGGATAATTCTTCAAGGGATTCAGCATTTATTCCAAAACCACCCCCACCCAGTATCTCTCCTGAAAGTTTAAGGAGTACTCTCTTAAACTTACTCTTCACCTATCCTGAACCTCGCAAATCTCTTTACCCTGATATTTTCTCCAAACTTTGCGATGTGTGTTTTTATAAGTTCTTCCACTGTAATGGAAGGATCCTTTATATAAGCCTGTTCATAAAGACAGGCTTCTTCATAAAATTTTTCCAGTTTGCCCTCCACGATTTTCTCAATCACATGTTCGGGCTTTCCACTGTTTTTAAGCTGTTCCCTATAAATCTCTTTTTCTTTTTCAAGAACTTCCTGAGGGATGTCCTCCCTCTTCACAAAACTTGGTGCCTGCGCGGCAATCTGCATGGCTATGTTATGGGCAAGTTCCTTAAATTCCTTTGTATTGGCTACAAAATCTGTCTCACAATTAAGTTCGACAAGGACACCAAGTTTTGCTCCTGGATGAATATAAGACTCTATAATACCCTCTTTGGTCTCTCTGGAGAGCTTCTTGTCCGCCTTGGCAATCCCCATCTTTCTCAATTCTTCCACAGCCTTGTCAATATCCCCGCCTGTCTTTTCCAGTGCTTTTTTACAATCAAGAATTCCAGCACCCGTCCTTTCTCTTAACTCTTTAATTAAGTCAGCGGAAATCTTCATATTTTTATCCCTCCTGGTTCTCCTGCTCTTCTTTTTCTTTATCTTCTTTTTCTTCTTCTTTCGTTTCTACTTTCTTCTCTTCTTCCTTCTTTTCTTCTACTTCTTCCTTTTCTTCTACTTCCTCTTTCACCTCTTTTTCTTCCATTACTTCCTCTACCTTCTCTTCTTTCTCTTCAAATTCCTTTTCAGCAACCATGAAGTCCTTACCTTGTCTCCCCTCTATCACTGCATCTGCAATAACTTTTGTGATAAGATTTATGGACCTTATTGCATCGTCATTCCCCGGTATGGGGTAGTCTACCACAGTGGGATCAGCATTGGTATCCACAATTGCCACTACAGGAATTCCCAGCTTTTTTGCCTCTTTAAGAGCAATATCCTCCTGAACAATATCCACGATGTAGATAAGATCAGGAAGAGATGTCATGTCTTTAATTCCGCCAAAAACTTTTTCCAGCTTCTCCAGCTCTTTCAGCATCTTCATCTGCTCTTTTTTGGGATATTTATCGAGAGTCCCATCCTCTTTCATTCTTTCAAGGTCTTTCATGTATTCAACCCGAGACCTTATGGTATCGAAATTGGTAAGTGTACCTCCTGGCCATCTCTCCACCATGTAAAAAACACCGGCTCTTTCTGCTTCCTGTTTCACTCCATCCTTGCCCTGCTTTTTAGTACACACAAAAAGGATTTTACCACCCTTCGAGCTCACATCACGCACCTTTGAATAAGCAACCTGAAGGAGTTCCATCGTTCTCCTCAAATCAATAATATGAATCTTGTTTCTTTCAGTAAAGATAAAGGACTTCATTTTGGGATTCCAGCGTCTGCGTTTGTGGCCGAAATGTACACCTGCTTCCAGAAGGTCCTTAACCGTTACAGGTAATTCAACATTAACGTTTTGAGTATTGTGGAGCTTTTCTTCTCTTGCTCTTTCCATACTTCATTCTCTCCTTTTCTCTTGGATACCTTGATAACATCTTGTACTTCTTCAGTATATCACCGAGACTTTCATCG
>QNDO01000218.1 GCA_003644895.1 Candidatus Hydrothermota bacterium
GGTCATAAAAATCACACCCTCGTCTTTGGCTTCTCTTTTCTCTTCCTCATGTGCAGGCATATCCACCCATCTCCTTCGGTACATGATAATTACTTCTTCTGCTCCCAGTCTCAATGCGGTCCTAGATGCGTCCATAGCCACATCTCCACCACCGACTACGATTACCCTTTTACCAATCTTCACTTCTTTACCCATGCTAACGTCCCTAAGGAAATCTGCTGCCTGAATGACTCCCACAGCGTCTTCTCCGGGTATTCTCATTGTTAGGCCTCGGTGGGAACCAACTCCTATGAATACGGCATCATACTCTTGAAGCAATTCCTTCAATTTTATTTCTCTACCGACTTTTGTATTGAATTTTATCTCCACTCCTGTACTCTTGATGAATTCTATCTCTTTTCTCAGTACCTTCTCTGGAAGTCTGTACCTCGGGATACCATATCTCATCATTCCACCGGGTTCAGGATAGGCTTCGTAAATGGTAACCTCTATACCGTATTTTCTCAGATAGAATGCCAGCGTCAATCCTGCAGGACCGGCACCGATAACTGCCACACGCTTTCCGATCTTTTTCTCTTTATCAACTTTTATGACTTCCCCGTAATTGTCAACTTTAGACGCCCCAAATCCTTTGAGATATCTTATCTGAACCGGCTGTCCCCTCCAAGAATAAATACATGCGTCTTCACAGTTGTGGGTACATACGATTCCGCAGATTTCCGGAAGAGGATTGTTTTTAAAGAAGATGTCAAGAGCATCTTTATATTTTGCTTCCCTGATATTTTCAATGTATTCGGGAATGAACATATGAGTTGGACATCCGTCTACACAGAGTGCACATCCAAGACATCTGTAGCCTTCAACTACAGCCTGCTCATCTGCAAATCCAAGAATTACAGGATCAAAATCCTTCTTTCGCTCTTCGGGGAGTCTTTTTGGCATCTCTTCTTTATCAAATTTCAAGAGGTGAGTTTCGATATCAGATTCCCAACCAGTTCCCGGCCCTGAATCTCTATTCAAATTAGGGATAAAGACATAGTCTTCTCTGTTTGGAGAGACAATAAGGTATTCGGTTGATAGTTTGAGTGATCCTGTAGGACATATATCTACACATTGACCACAGAAGCTGCATCTTCCATAATCAACCTGTGGTCTCAAATTTGTAGTGCCAGGCTTTGGCTCGATTGTGTCTATCGGAACCATGGTAATGGCCTGACAGGTACATATTCTTGCGCAGTTTCCGCATCCGATACACTTCTCCCAGTCGTTGACGTGAACACCTCTATACCTAGTGGTGGGCTCTTTTTTCTCGTAAGGAACCCTCACTGTGTGAGGTTTTTTGAATAAAAACTTTATAGCATCAAGTGGTGAAAATAGACTTTTTACACTCATAATTCACCTACCTTTCTATATCCGGTGGACAAATATCCAGACTGAAAATCATTACTGGGACATCAGCTATCCTCATTCCCACTATTTTCTCTTTTGCAGCTTGGAAACAGTGTGGCATACTGGGACCCCTTACATGAATTCTGTATGGTTTTACTCCACCATCTGAAACGATATAATACCCGTACTCACCTTTAGATGACTCCACCTTTACATAAACATCTCCTTGAGGAACTTTCCATTCAAGCGGGTGAGGGAGTTTCACCATTATTGGTCCCTCAGGTATGGACTCAAGAACCTGTCTCACTATTTTGATACTTTCTTCAAATTCTAGTCTCCTTTGTAGCATTCTTGAATAGATATCACCATCGCCGGTAATAGGTACATCAAACTCAAGTCTATCATATACGAGATAAGGGTCATCTTTTCGTACATCTGCTGGATAACCTGAAGCCCTCAGATTGGGTCCTGTAACTCCCATTTGAAGAGCGTATTCCTTTTCTATGACACCCACCCCTTTTGTTCTTTTCTCAACCACTGCATTGTAGAACATTAATCTATCATAGTCTTTGAGTCTTCTTTCAAGGTAATCCATGAGTTTTAAAACCCTCTCTCTAAATCCCTCCGGTATATCTCTTCTCACTCCACCTGGCTGGATGTAAATATGATAGATTCTACCGCCTGTAAGTTCTTCAAATCTATCCAGAATATAATCCCTGTCACCTATTGTCCACTGGGGTATGGTATAAAGACCAAGAGCTCCCGCAACTCCACCAAAATAAAAGAGGTAAGCAGCCATTCTGGCCATCTCAAGCACAAGAACTCTTATGTATTGTGCTCTCTCTGGTGGTGTTATCCCTGCAAGTTCTTCGACTCCCATGGCATACAGAATTTCATTCACATCAGGTTCTGGAACACATATTCTTGGAACCATGGGAACATTCTTGATCCATTCCCTCTGTTCCATGAGTTTTTCGAATCCTCTGTGCAAATAACCTACAGAAGGCTCCATTTTCACAATCTCGTCCCCCCGAGCCCAGAGATGATAGCTCATATTACCAGTTACACCAGGATGCTGGGGTCCTATAAAGTATTCAAAGTATCTCGTCTTCATCTCTAACTCCTTTAATTTTATCCATTCCTTGTCTCAAAATTTCGGTTAAATCAATCATGCCATATTTCTCTCTGACATATGCCCTGGTGTCAAAATCCTTTCTCATTGGAGGTGGGCCGTCCCAGTCTTCCAGAAATAGAGGTTTTAAGTTGGGGTTGCCGGGGAAGTTTACACCGAACATTTCGTAAATTTCCCTCTCATATGTTTCTGCCACGGGAAAAACTGGAATCATTGTTTCCATTTCCGGATTTTCTCTTGAGATTTTTGTTTTCACCATAAGATGAACTTTATCCTCGTACGACCACAAATGGTAAACAAGCTCAAATTGATTTTCTTTAATCCAATCCACACAAGAGATAGAAGAGAGGTGGATGAAGCCTTTCTCCTTTAGATAGTAGAGCAAAGGTTTGATATTGATGGGGTCTATGTAAAATTTCACCCTACGTTCTCTTTGAACCTCAGCCCTGACTTTGTCTCCAAATCTCTTGA
>QNDO01000219.1 GCA_003644895.1 Candidatus Hydrothermota bacterium
GCACCAACCTGCATTGGATTATTTTGCTTGCATTGGTTCTGCTTGGCATGAGCTTGGGGTTTCTGATGGGGCAGACCACTAAGATATGGGTTGAGGAGGGTAAGAAGAAAGCCAAAAACACAATCTGGTATTTGATTATATGGACTGTATGTTACCTGTTGACACAAACCCTTGTGTCTATGGGTCATGCGCTGAGTCTCAACGTCGGTATAGGTGCAATAGTACTGGGTACAGGGGTCACGGTTGGCTCTCAAGGGAACATATTCCTCAGGCTTCTGCTGCTGTCGCCTAAGGCTCCAGAGAAAAACATGGCTAGAGTCTCCAAAGAAAGCCCCCCAACAACCCGTTTCTGCCGCCAGTGCGGTTCCAGGACCAAACCTAAAGCACGATTTTGCAGTAAATGCGGGGCAGAGATCTAGATTATATGGGATTGCAGGTAAACTAAGTGTCCCTCCATAAACGAATACACTAATGTTTTACCGACCACAACAATACATACAGCCTGCGCCATCCCAAACAGAAGCCCAGTAACAAAACGCAAAGTGTTATTGCTTTCCCGTCCTCCAAGCGCCTGCGTTGCGCCGTCAGCTACCAATGGAATCGTAAAAAGCAAAGCAAGCAGGATTGTTGGGCGGATTACCTCGAAGTGGAATACAGGCAACATCAGCATTCCAGCAATAACTCCCGTACATCTTGCGCAAACGGGTAATTGTTTCCCGGAAATGAAAAACGACCGCTCTGGAAGCCGATGACAGAACGTTAATTTTATATCTCTTTTTTTGAGTTTATCTACAGCCCTCATCTTAATAGTAATAGCCGGGTGTGGATGCCGTCATCACAACAACGAATATGAAATATAAAATAGCTAGGAGCACATATAAAACAACAACCACCATACACACATACGATGCCTGCTTTGCCTTTCTGGGTTTGTCTTCTCTCCATATAAGCCATGCAATAAGTGCTATAATCGGTGACAGACAGATTGAACCGCAAACAACCACAGCCGCCTCTACTGCGTCAAGACCTTTCTGTGATTGCTGTGTTCGGACGGGTTGAGTGTCTTTTGTTTGCGTTAGCTCTGCTCCACAATACTCACAGAACAAATCCTCCTCACCTACTTCCGATCCACATTCCGGACACTGCATTTTATATCCCAAGTTCTACCATACGTTTGTAGTTAAACACCAACTGTGTATAAATTCCTCTTACACTAGATTCTTCAATAGTCAATCCTGTAACGTCTGACCTGTTCAACTCTACAGATCAGCGATAATAATATTACTTCTTGACCATATAAATCTCTAACTACGAAAATCCTATACTGCTCCAAGGCCTTTGAGCTAACGCATAAGAGAATCTCCTTTCCAGCATCAGTTCATTGGCTATCCTCGAGGCTTCTGTGACAACTTCACTATATACCTCTTTAAATCCTTCCAACACCAATTTGCCGTCTTCATATATCTTTAGCTGGTCGTTCATTGCCACTGCACTGACTTGCTTCCCTGCAAATCTCAGCAGATTTCCTGCCCCCAAAACTGTTCCCATGCCTGCCATTAACAATCCTGCTACTAACAGGATGCTAAGCAGAGCCAGCCTGTTTTTCATTTCGCCTTTCATTTTCTTTCACCTCTACATTCAGTAGCCACTTTTGGTGGCTCTGCTTATCCATAGGCCGAAACACCTTAACTATTATGTATGTGAAACTGGTTTCCAACTTTAGTATTTATCTAATATTAACTCGGGATAAGATAATTAACAAATGACCATTAACAGATTAAAAGAATTGCTGAGCAAAGCTGTGGAAAAAACCTGTGATTCGGAGACCGGTGTCGTCTTCTCCGGTGGAATCGATTCAACAATAATAGCCGTGTTAGCCGCTAAATTCTCCAGGGTTACTGCATATACATGTGGTATTAAAGATTCGCCAGACCTGGAATATGTAGAAAGATGCAGGGATTTAACTTTTGATATCAGGATTATAGAGCTCTATCCCGAGAAAATTGAGCGATCCTTAGCTAAAATAATCCGGGCAATTAATGACACAAATCCGGTAAAGGTTTCTGTTGAGATCCCCTTCTATTTCGCCTCAAAAAGGGCCAGAGAAGATAACCTGAGCGTAATGCTCTGTGGGCAGGGTGGAGATGAGCTATTTGGCGGTTATAACAGATATCTGAGTTTTCTTCCGGATTACAAGAGGGTAGAAGAAATAATGGAAAGGGATGTAGAAAACATATACATAGAACAGATTAATAAGGACATTTCTGTATGTAAGGAAAATGGTATAGAACTACGTGCCCCATACATGGATGAAGAATTTAAGAATTATGCGATGGAAATTCCCCCGAGGCTGAAAATACATGAGGTGGAGAATTCTCCAGAGTTTTCCTGTGTGGATATCATAGATGGGAAGAGATTCATAAGGAAATACATCCTCAGAAAACTTGGACGTGAACTTGGGATTCCAGATTCCATCCTGAACAGAAAGAAAAGAGCTGCCCAGTACGGCTCCGGAACGTGGAAGGTTCTTGAAAGGTTGGCAAGACAGAAAGGATATAAGAAAAAGGCAAAAGCGGCTGAAAGAAAGGACTATGTCAGAATGTGGCTGGAGAGCATTAGAAATGAATCTGGAGAATCGGATTAAATTCATAATGTGATAAGTGGGGTTGAAAACCCCACCAATCCCGTTTCGGGGGAATCAGGACACGACTGACCTTCGGTCAGGCGTATGTCTTACCGAAGGTAAGCCACATTAACCTAAAACTGAAGGGGGCGGTAGCCCCCCGCGGTTTGGTGGGAAGAAAGGACTATGTCAGAATGGCTGGAGACTTATCAGTAATTCCCTATTGTTGTCTTGCATATCTACCCATAATCTCTGCCCTGGCGATGGTGTGCTCCTCTACCTTCTGCCTGAAATTGCCCTTATTCAGATCCCCTTCTATCCTCCGATCCAGTGCGTAGATTGTAAAGAAGTA
>QNDO01000220.1 GCA_003644895.1 Candidatus Hydrothermota bacterium
AATGTATTATCCACGCTACATAGGCCAGGAAAAGTAGAATACCAAAAAGTGTCAGAGAAAATAGTTTATTTTTTAGGGTATCATATACTATCCCCGCGATCAGAGGACCTATTATTTGGCCGAGGTTCTGAAATGCATTAATTTTACCTATATTTTCTCCCAGAGACTTCTTTCTCTTTAAATGGGAAACTGTTGCCCGGGATATAGGTACAAAACTATTGAGAGCTGCATAAATTAGACCCAACATGATAACCAGAAGTTTAAGGTCTTTAATTCCCGGTATAATTAAAGAAAGCGTAATTATAGTAATCAAAATTACATGGAAAACCTTATCAACTCCCTTTCTATCAGCGAAAAGAGAAAGGGAAAGAACAAAGGGGAAAGAAATCAAATAGGCACCGAATAGGGCATACGCCACATTTCCGGTACTGAGGTTAAACACCTCTTTTAAGTAAATTATAAAAATAGAGTTAAAAGTCCCTAAAAAGAGCCCTACAACAAAGGCAAATACAAATAAATGGTTGACCTTAAATCTTCCCCGAGTTTCAGGGACTTTCGAATCTTCCTTAGGGTGTAATAAAAGCTCCTTTAGCCCAGCACTTTCAAGAAATGCTACGAAAAATAGAAAAGCAGCCAAAACAAAGAAATAATTGAAAGTACTCTGCTCCGTTATTCCCAAATTTTTTTCAAGAAAATATATGAGAGCCCCCAGGCTTAGATTTGCAAATATAGTTCCCACTCTTCCTGAAACAAAGTATATTGACAACCATGTGGCTCTTTTTGTTTCGTGGGCACTTTCCAGCAGCATGGTTTGGGCTATGGGCCAGGTCAAACCAGAAAGAAAACCCTGCAAGAGCCTCATAAGCAGAATCCAGTAATAATTTGGAATCACAGGGTACAGAAGCAAAATTGCCACGATAAGGGAAAGACCTGTTCTAATATAAAGCCTCCTCTTACCCTTTACATCCGACCTTTTTCCAAACAAAACTGCTGCAAAAGCACGAGCCAGCATAAACCCCGAGCTTAATAACCCAACCTGAAGGCCGGTCGCCCCCAAGTATCTCACATAAATGGGGATAATGATTCTGATAAAACCGAATCCTAGAGAACCCAGAAAGGCCAGTGAAGTCAGTATAAAAATATTTCTTTTCTGATTATTCTCCAATCTTTTCTTTTACTTTTTCATAAATGGTCGTGGCCTTTTGCTGGATTTCTTGCAAAAGTGTTTCGGCTCTGTTTTTTGCCTCCTCAACAAATTGCTGATCACTCAATCCCTGAAGGTTTATAATGACATTAAGATAAGCACCTTCTGCACATGCTTTCGCTTGAAGTGCAGCAACGCCAGCATCACTGACAGAATTCACATTTCCTTTATCTGCAACAACCTCTGCTAAGTTAAGGAGCTCCAGTGTAGTTTCCAGTACTTTTAAGGGAACCCCCGTAGCTTCTTTAGTGGCTTCTTCTATTTTCTTCTCCCTTATTTTCTTATCCTCTTCCGTCTTTTTGGGAAGTCTAAAAGCTTCCATTACCAGGTTAAAAGCCCGGGTATCTTCATCTATAAATTGTAAATATTTGTCTTTCAATTCCTGAGCTTTTAACGCAATCTCTTCCATTAATTCATTATGTTCCTCATATCCCTTTTTTCCGTGAGTAAGATTGGCAACCATAGAAGATAAAGCGGCTGAAAGAGCACCCGAAAGGGCTGAAACACTTCCGCCTCCCGGAGCGGGAGAATCCGTTGAAAGTTCATTCACAAAATCTCTCAAGACCATTTTTTCCAGTCTCCTATCGCCCGGTTCTTCAAGTTTGTATTCAATAATCTTTTCCCGGGGGTCAAATGGAGAGATATCATCGAGACCTAAAGACTTAATTGCAATATGAATCAATTCTTCCTCAGGAACACCCGGATTTTTACCCTGCTTTTTTAGATAATGTCTTCCCACATCCAGAAGAGCTTGCTTAGGAATAAGTCCCACAATCTCACTTCCTGTGACTCTTAAACCTAGTTTCTGGGCTTCCTCTTCACATGCCTCGAATACCTTCCAGAGAGGAGTAATTTTATAATTGGTTAAATTAATGGAAACCTGTGCAATTCCATACTCTTCAATATACCACCCAATGGCTTTTACTTTTTTTAATTTTCCAGGAACCTGGATCTTATTTCCCTGATCATCTTTTGCTTTATAACCCTTTTCTCTAATTACTTTTGCAATTTTATGTGCAAGTTTTTTGTCCCTAGTATTTAAATTAACGTTATATGCAATTAAAAATTCTCTTGCTCCAATGACTGTAGCCCCCGATTGAGGATTGAACACAGGTTCACCATAATCTGGTCTCCACTCTGGATCTTTCAATTTCTCGGCAAGTCCCTCATATTCTCCCTTTCTGATATTGGCAAGGTCCCTCCTTTCAGGTTTTGTGGCAGCTTCTTCATATAAATAAACTGGTATTTTCAGCTCTTCGGCAACTCTCTTGGCCACTTCATGGGCAATCTGGACACATTCTTCCATGGTAACCCCGGACACTGGAACAAAAGGAACAACATCTGCGGCGCCTATCCTCGGATGTTCCCCTTTATGTTTTCTCATATCAATGAGTTCTGCAGCTTTTTTAATGGCTTTAAAGGCTGCCTCTTTGACTCCCTCCGGTGTCCCAGCAAAAGTAATTACTGTCCTGTTGGTAGCTGCACCAGGATCCACATCGAGGAGCTTCACTCCTTCAGTTTCCTTTATCTCCTTGGCAATGGCATTAATGACATTCATATTTCTACCTTCAGAGAAATTAGGCACGCATTCTACAATCTTCTTCATAATTCCTCCTTTTAACGTTGGATGATAAATTATAAAGAAATAGTGCTGGAAAACAAAACTCAGGCTAGAGGTAAAGGAAGATGTATTTTAAATGTGGTTCCTTCTCCGAGTTTGGAAATGACACTTATACTGCCTCCCATGGATCTCACTATCTGTTTTACAT
>QNDO01000221.1 GCA_003644895.1 Candidatus Hydrothermota bacterium
AAGTAATACAACAACAAGAGGAAAAAGTGTGTAAGACTTTAACTTAAATGATGCGACAAGGAAATTCATAATTTATCGCCGGATCTCACCAAAAACCAATAAACAAACAACTCTTTCTCTAACTCATCATAATTCTCAAACTTCTTCTCAATAATGCTCCAGAAATTCTGGTTATGGTGCTTCTGGATAAGGTGGGTAATTTCGTGGTAAAGGATATATTCAATCAGGTGCTCGGGGAGGTATTTCATCAATGGGTTTATTGTTAGATTCTTCCTCGGGCTCATGCTGGCCCATTTTGTTTTCATCTTGCGATATAAAATTTTATTTATCTTCAAATTTAATTCTTGGGTGATTTCTTTTACTTTTTCAGAGATGAGATTACGAAATTCTTCCTGAGAACGATGAATTATTTCTTTTGTTGAAGCTTCCTCTATACACTCTGCAATAAACTTTTGCTTCCTCTCTATCCATTTAGAGTGTTTTTCAAGCAAATCTCCCAACTCCTCCCCTTCGGGTAGAATAATAACGAGCTCCCCAGTTTTAAACTCAAGGCGGGGGTATTTCACTTTTCTATGGATTATGGTATAAGGTATATCGTTAAGCGCCATAATTCCAGACACTGTCAAGGAGTAGTTTATGCAATTTTTCCATTTCGGCCATGGTCAAACCATAAGTAACTTTTAACTTCCTTGCAAATCTGCGTAGTTCCCGCTCAATATCTTTTTTAACTGTAATCTGTGAATTCCATCCAGAAAACATATATTTTTTTAGATTCTCTGCCAAATTCTTCACTTCCTGTGTCAATTCCTCCTTTGGACCGAATTTGTTCTCCAGTTTGAGAAGTATGTCATATTCCAGATCATTGAAGTTAAGCTTCTTCTGTCGTTCTCTACGTCTATTAATCTCCTCGATGATTTTGACGCCTTCCTTATAAAGTAATTCATACTCCTTGGTCTTCTCCTTCCACAGTTTAACCAGTCTTTCCACTCGATCCACAAGGGATTCATAGACAGGGTTTCGATGTCTTTCCACAAGTACAAATCTATTAAGTGTAAACAGAATGTTAGCTGCTTTTTCCTTTTTATCCTTTACCTTTTCTTCCAGCTTTTTCAGATACTCTTCATCAAATTCTATGGGAGGTAGTTCCTTGTCTATTTTTGTAATTTCTGTGGATTTGTAGATGTATTTTAGAGTCTTTTCATAGTATTTCTGGACATAGAGACTTCGTTTCGTTTCCCGTAAAACAACCTTGCTGTAGTACGTATAAATAGCCGAAATCCACTTGTAGTCTTCAAGGTAATCCAACTTAACCTCATTGGGGCCCAGAAGCTCAAAAACTCTCCTTAAATTCTTGTATTTTTCCACAAAATCTTTCTCTTTCTCACTATCTGAGGTTAAAATTTCTATAGCTTTAAGCAGAGAATCTCTTTCATAATTTTTTGGAACTTCTTTCAGGATTTCATTCAGCTCCTTTATTAAATTAATAAAATCTTCCTTCAGGCTTTCATAATCGTAAAGTGCTCCTTTGATATCCTCTTCAAGGTAAATCTGGAGAGCCCTTTTAAGATTTTTGAGAACCCCCACATAATCAATTATTACACCTGCTTCCTTGAGGTCTTTATAAGGGCGATTGGTCCTTGCTACAGCCTGAAGTAGTCTATGTTCTTTGAGAGGCTTGTCCAGATACATTGTTTGAAGAATTGGGGCATCAAAGCCGGTGAGGAGCATATCAGTAACAATCAGTATTTTGGGAAACTCTTCTTCTTTGAATTTCTCAACTATGTCTTTTCTGATATCGCCTATATCTTTACCATCATATCTGGAAACCTGTTCTCTCATGAAATCGCTTATGGGATGGGTATCTGTGACATTATATGTCATCACAACTTCAGAATATTCAGGAGGCAATATCTTATCAAGCTCTCTCTTGTAGATCACACATGCTTTTCTGCTACCAGTGACTATCATTGCTTTAAATTTTCCCTCAACGTTTTCTTTGAAATGTTCTGCAATGTCTTCAACTATTTTTTGGATTCTGCTTTCATTCTCCAGGAACAATCTGATGCTATCTATTCTTCTTCTTACCCTTTCTTCCACATAGACTCTGTCTTTTTCGGGTAATTCTTCAAATTCAAGTTCAAGAAATGCTTCGAGTAAATCTTTACGAAGGTGGAGTTCTTCAAGTCTTGGTTGATAAACAATCTTTACTGTGAAGCCGTCTCTTATAGAATCTGTTATGAAATAGCGGTCGAGATAGGGTTCTTCTGGAGGATAGCTGAATTCAACATAGGTATCCCTCCCCTTCTTTGCTATAGGGGTACCTGTAAATGCAAAGAAAAAGGCATTTTTGAGGATAGTTTTCATCTGTGCAGCAAGTAGTCCATATTGGCTTCTGTGGCCTTCGTCTATAAAAGCAACAATGTTTCGTCTTGTCATCACAGTTTCATTTTCCTGTGAAAGGTCTTCAAGTTCTTTCTGTAAGCCGTTCAATTCCTCTGGAGAAAACTTGTGTATTAAGGTTATTAAAACACCTCTTTTGCCCCTATAGTGATCGTGTGCAAGGCTCTCTCTCAGAGAATATATGGATGGAATTACCTCGGGTTTAAACATATCAAGGGAATTGAATTCCTTGGAAAGCTGGTTCTGGAGATCGATTCTATCAACTATAAAGAAAATGGTTGGATTGGAAAGTTCTTTTGAATAGTAGAGTTTGTGGGCTGCAAAAATCATGGTCAGGGTTTTACCGCTTCCCTGCCAGTGCCAGACAAGTCCTTTTTCTTTGTCTTCTTCTCCTCTCAGGTTCTTGAGAACTCTGTTTACGATTTTGTTCGCTGCTCTATACTGCATGTACCTGGCTATTACTTTTGTTGCATTTCCATATTGTTCTTTGAAGAAGAGGAAATTTTTGAGGATATCGAGAAGTACACTGGGAGAAAGCATCTCAAC
>QNDO01000222.1 GCA_003644895.1 Candidatus Hydrothermota bacterium
GCTAATTTATTACTGGAAAATACCAATTCATGGGGAAATTGTTTCCGAGCAGCCTGAGACAGAGATAGAAATGCCTGTAGGAGAGTGGCTGGGAGAACTTAGGGTCAGTGATGGAGATAGAGAAGATACAGCCTTAATATGGATAAATATTAACATTGCGGCATCACATCCGAGTGAAGAATTTTTATCTCAATACTTAGTTATAGGCGCAATTATTGGGATATGTATAATGATCTTTCTGGTATTAAAACTGAAAAAGAAGAAATGATTCTGGTCTGCTAACAGGCGAATAAAAGGCGTCGCTTCGTCTACCCCATGAAATCTGCATTTATATTATAGACATCATAAGTATTAACAAAAATGCCTCTGGGAGTTCTCGAGATCTTGGTTATTCTCTTGATAATTTTAATCCTATTCGGATCAAAGAAATTGCCAGAGTTAGCTCGCTCTATTGGTGAGGCAGTGAGTGAATTTAGAAAGGGGATGAGAGGAGGGAAAAGGTAATTGGGTAAATTGATGTTCTAAATTAATATTGAAACAATAATGCAAAAAACTTATAAACTTTTGCGTTATTAATATATTATATGGACACAGAAACCCTAAAGCTCGTAATAAACGAACAGAGAGACGAAATAGAAAAGAAATTTGGTGAGGAAAACATAATAGAGAGAGAAATACAAAACCTGATTGATGCTGGGAAAACAAGACAGGTTCTGGTAGTTACCGGTGTGAGAAGGTGCGGCAAATCTATACTTGCTCATCTGTTTCTCAGAAACTTTAAATATGCCCATATAAACTTTGATGATGAGAGACTGGAAACTCTCAAGACAGCGGAACTCAATAAAATTATTGGGGCATTTTATGAGTTGTATGGAGAGGTAAATTTTATGATCTTTGATGAGATTCAAAATATACCAAAATGGGAACTCTTCATAACGAGACTCCATAGAAGTAAGAGGGTTATAATAACCGGTAGTAATTCCAGACTACTTTCGGGAGAACTTGCAACCCATCTGACGGGAAGACACATTGATATAACCCTGTTCCCGTTCTCGTTGAGAGAATTTCTTAAATTTAAGGGTCTGAAATATGATATCTATCTGACAAGAGATGTAGCTAAAATAAAGAATCATTTAAAGGATTATCTAATTGGTGGTGGTTTTCCGGAAGGCGGAGATAAAGAGCATATAAGATCGATTTATAATGACATAGTAACAAAAGATATCCTCCTTAGACACAACATAAAGTTTAGGTCCGCCTTCAAAGAATTTGTTAGACTTGTGGTTACAAATTTTTCAAATGAAATAACCTATTCTGCTCTAAAAAACGCCATCAATGTTAAGAGTGTTCATACAACAAGGAACTATCTTTCAATGCTTGAGGAAGCCTTCCTTGTCTTCAGATTACCCAAATTTTCATTTAGGTTTAGGGATCAGATAAGAGAGCCAAAAAAAGCCTATGTTGTTGACAATGGGATAATTAACGTCCTAGGCTTTAGATTTAGTGAAAATATCGGCAGATTTTATGAAAACACCGTTTTTGTGGAACTTAAAAGAAAACAGACCTTTAATCCAGGTCTGGAATTGTATTATTACAAGGATATCTCCGGACATGAAGTTGATTTTGTTATTAAAGAGGGGTCAAGAGTTAAACAATTAATTCAGGTATGTTATGACCTTGGAAGCGAAAAGACAAAACAAAGAGAAATCAGAGCTTTGCTACACGCAAGCAAGAATTTAAATTGCAAAGATCTACTTATTATAACAGAAGATTATGAGGCAGAAGAGGACCTAGAATGGTTTGGAACTAAAAGAAAGGTGAGGTTTATGCCTCTATGGAAATGGTTATTAAGTTGAGAAATGAAAAAACCGTTTCTCTTTTCCGTGATAGTTATCGGGTTTTCATCGATCCTAACTCAGATCATTTTTTTAAGGGAATCCATCTCTGGATTTTATGGAAATGAGCTTTTACTCGGGGTTGTTCTGGGAAATTGGCTGCTTTTAACGGGAATTGGAAGTTATCTGGGAAGATTCTCAAAGGGGAGACTGGAGTTATTTATCATAACTGAGATTCTCTTGGCTATAATAGTTATACCCTCGATCTTTCTTATCGGGATAATAAGGAATTTTATAGCTACCCCGGGAGAGTTATTGCCCCTTAACTTAGTATTCTTCTACTCCCTCCTGATCCTGTCTCCATTCTGCCTTCTCTCCGGGTTTCAATTTACCTTGGCCTCTAAGATATTCTCCAGAGAGAAGAAAGACAAGGCATATGAAGCAAGCAAGGTTTATGTTCTGGATTCAATTGGGGATCTACTGGGTGGATTTTTCTTTTCCTATTTTCTCGTCTTCTTCTTTGATTCTTTCCAGAGTATCTCTCTGATTATCTTTCTAAATCTATTCTCCGGATTCTTGCTCTCTAAGAACTTGAGAAGGGGGAGAGAATTTAAGGCCTTAATATCTTTTCTGGCAATCTTCTTTTTCATCCTTCTCTCTCAATTTAATCTTTCTCTGATCTCCACAGAGATCCAATTTTCTCCTCAGAGGGTATTGGCTCAAGAAAATTCGATCTACGGAAATCTGGTTGTAACTCAAAGGGAAAGTCAGCTAAATTTTTACGAGAACTCTTTTCCATTATTCTCTACCGGAAATAACTTCTCAAACGAGGAAAAAATTCATTATGCGATGCTACAGAATCCCTCTGCAGAGAGGGTTTTGTTAATTTCGGGAGGTATCTCCGGAACCATGAATGAGATACTAAAATACCCCGAAATTGAAAGGATCGACTATGTTGAATTAGACCCAAAGATCATCGAACTTGGAAGAAAATTTTTAAGTGAGAACCTTAAGAGTGAAAGGATAAGGGTTCATAACATAGATGGGAGGTTATGGGTAAAGAAGAGCAAGGAAAAGTATGATTCGGTAATAATCGACTTACC
>QNDO01000223.1 GCA_003644895.1 Candidatus Hydrothermota bacterium
CTACATATTTGTCACCCTTCTTCTCATCGGTTATTCTTCTATTCCTGGGCGGTTTCGTTCTGGCTAAGGCACTGGAAACTTATAAACTGGATGAAATATTTGCTAAGAAGATACTACAACGAACCGGAACCAAACCTTCATCGGTACTTTTTGGTTTTATGCTTGTGACTGCTTTTCTTTCCATGTGGATGTCAAATACAGCTATAACAGCATTGATGATAGCAGTGGCATTACCTCTTGTTCGTAAAATTGATGATAAAAATTTTACAAAGGCTCTGCTCATCGGTATTGCGTTTTCTGCAAATATAGGAGGGATGGGAACCCCCATTGGGACGCCGCCTAACGCCATCGCCATGGAAGCCCTGAAATCCCAAGGCGTACAGCTTTCCTTCACGAGGTGGTTGATCCTCGCACTTCCTCTTACTTTATTGTTACTACTGGTAACTTGGGGAATCCTCAGCATATTCTTCAGGAGTAAAGCTCAGAAAATAGAAATTAAATTTGAAGAACAACCTGTAATAGAGACAAAAGGTAAGGTAGTCCTTATTACCTCCCTTGTAACCGCACTCCTATGGCTTACAGCTGAAGTTCATAAGATTCCCTCCTCAATAGTCGCCCTCATTCCCATAATAGTATATTTTTCCTCGGGTATCCTGGAAAGGAAGCATTTCAACTCCCTCAGCTGGGATGTGCTTATCCTTATGGGGGGTGGATTATCTCTGGGTAAAGCATTCGGTGTCACAGGGCTAAGTAAATGGTTGGTGCATTCTATAGGGTTTGAATATATGTCTCAGTATGCAGTTCTTGCAGTCCTGGTGATAATAACTATAGTTCTTACCAACTTTATGTCAAATACCAGTACAGCTGCTCTTGTAATTCCTCTTGCATTAAGCCTCGAAGCAAATCCTGTGGCCTTTGCAATGTGTGTTGCACTATCTGCATCTGCTTCAATGTTGCTTCCTGTCAGTACCCCACCCAATGCCATTGCTTACAGTTCAGGTATGCTAAGGGTGAAGGATATGTTCAAGACAGGCCTGGTGGTAACCACCCTTATGGGAATACTAATTCTTACTTTTCAATATTTTTGGGTACATTTAATAGGTATATGAGGTGATAATATGGAAACTGCAAAATTTGAAACATGCCCTAAATGTGGTTGTCAGTCAATGAAAAATATCATATACGTCAAGCATGGAAAGGAGCCTGTGATTTATGTACAATGTGCAAAATGTGGTAGTTTTGTAGCAGGTTATGTGTTAAAAACCTATATCTCCGATAAAACTTATGAAACACTATTGGAAATAATGCATTTGGAATCATGTACGGATTCTCGAGATTTCACTCACAAAATAGAGGCATTTTCCAAAGGTATAGAGGAGGAATACAAAAGGGCTTTAGAGATAGCAAAAACAGGAAAGGAAAAAAGAAAAGCAGAGAAGATAATTGGTGAAAATATTAAGTAACACCGAATTGCTTGATTCTACAGCTGAACTCCATTATATTTTGAGCCATTATGAGAATATTTCTGCCTGATGGAAAAGTATTAGAAGTTGAGAATATTAAAGGGAAGAGAATACTGGATCTGTTACCCCAGTCCAGGGAATACCTAGTTGCAAAGGTTGATGGAAAACCTGTGGATCTTACTTACATCCTGGAGGGGAATGAAGAAAAAGTAGAAGTTTTTGACTTTAAATCAGATCTCGGACGAGAAACCTACTGGCACACCTCTGCTCACATCCTTGCTCAGGCTGTAAAAGAATTGTTTCCAGATGTAAAGATCACCATTGGCCCTGCAATAGAAAATGGTTTTTACTATGATTTCGATCTGGGGGGTAAGACATTCACTCCAGAGGATCTTAAAAAAATAGAAGAAAGAATGAGAGAAATAATCAAAAGAGACTTACCCCTCAAAAGAGAAATTCTTAAAAAAGATGAAGCAATAAAGTTGTTCAAAAATATAGGAGAGGATTACAAAATTGAGATTCTTGAAGAGATTCCCGATGAATATGTTTCTGTTTACAGACAGGGAGACTTTGTGGACCTATGCCGGGGCCCTCATCTTCCTTCAACTGGATATGTAAGAGCGATTAAGATACTCTCCTCCTCTTCCAGCTACTGGAGAGGGGATGAAACAAGAGAAGTCCTGCAGAGAGTGTATGGCATCTCCTTTCCTGACAAATCTCAGCTTAAAGAATACATGAAAAAACTGGAGGAGGCAAAAGCCCGCGACCACAGAAAGCTGGGCAGAGAGCTTGATCTTTTTTCCATCAATGAAGATGTAGGACCGGGCCTGATTTTATGGCATCCCAAGGGAGCAACTATCCGAATGATCATAGAGGATTTCTGGCGAAAAGAACATATAAAGAGGGGCTATCAGCCGGTATATACTCCTCATGTAGGAAGAACAAAGCTATGGGAAATATCCGGACACCTAGAATATTACAAGGAGAACATGTACCCCTCCATGAAGCTGGAAAATGTGGAATATTATATTAAACCAATGAATTGTCCCTTCCATATTTTGATATATAAATCAAGAGGAAGAAGTTATAGGGACCTTCCTATCAGATATGCAGAAATGGGCACAGTGTACAGGTACGAACGCTCAGGTGTTCTACACGGTCTGTTAAGGGTGAGGGGGTTCACACAAGATGATGCACATATATTCTGTACTCCGGAGCAGGTAGAGGACGAAATTGTCAAGGTACTGGATTTCACTCTTTTTATATTGAAAAGTTTTGGATTCAAGGATTTTAATATTTATGTATCTACAAGACCGGAAGATTCTGTAGGTAGCCCTGAAATGTGGGAGCTGGCTACAAAGTCTTTAATAAAGGCTGTGGAAAAATTGAATCTCAAATACTCCATTGATGAAGGTGGAGGTGCTTTCTATGGACCAAAAATTGATGTGAAAATTAAAGATGCACTGGGTAGGGA
>QNDO01000224.1 GCA_003644895.1 Candidatus Hydrothermota bacterium
CTTCAATCTTGGCTTTACGTACTTCAAATTCATCAAGTCTTTCCATCTCTCCTCCTCAAGTCTTTATATTTTAAATCCCTTACTTAACCCCAATCAACAAACTTCACGGCTTTAAAAGTTCGAAATCGACGCTATATAATAACACAGGAGGCAAAAAATGGTGAATTACCTGATATTTTTGATATTAACATCTGGGGGCACCATGCAGAATATTAAATATCCTGAAACTGGGATAGTAAATGTGGTGGATACCCTATTTGGTATTACCATACCTGATCCCTACAGATGGCTCGAGAATTTCAACGATCCTCAGGTTAAAAAATGGGTGGAGGCACAGAACGCATTGACAAGGAGTATCCTGGATTCATTACCGGAGAGGAAAAAACTGGAAGCTGAACTGGAAAAAATTTTAACCAAAGTATCTCTTTCATCTCCCTTTGTAAGAGGAAACAAATATTTCTTTTACCGGAGAACGGGAAGGGAAAATCATGCGGTTCTTTATATGAGTGAAGGTAAATTTGACCCCAATAATGCACGGGTGATTATAGACCCTAATAAATTCAGTAAGGATGGAACGGTGGCTATGGACTGGCTTTACCCCTCCTTGGATGGAAGATATCTTGCATACGGTAAATCTAAAAGTGGAAGTGAAAACAGTACACTTTACATTCTTGATGTGGAGACGAGGAAACATCTCAAAGATACTATCCCGGATACAAAATGGACATCCTTGGCTTGGTTACCTGATAATTCTGGCTTTTACTATGCCAGGAACACTGGGGGTGATAAATTCCTCCCGAGAATTTATTTTCATAAACTGGGAACACCATGGGAAGAGGATGAATATATCTACGGCGAAGAACTCGGCCCTACGGAGATTCCGGCCATAAAAGTTTCCCGAGATGGTAAATATCTATTTCTCTCCATATCCAGGGGCTGGACACAGAACGACCTTTATTTCAGAAGAATTGGCGTGGACAAGGACTGGAAACCAATAGCTGTGGGGCTTGATGGTACCTTTCGGGTGAAGGTATACAGGGATACGCTGTATATATTGACTAATTATAAAGCTCCCAGATATCGCCTTCTCAAGATGGCAGTGAATAACCCTGACATTGAAAAAGCAGATGAAATAATTCCTGAGGGAGAGGGAGTTCTTCAAAGCTTCTCTTTCGCTCGAGGCAAACTCCTTTACACTGTGAAGGAAAATACCTATACCAGATTTTTCATAGCCAGAAGAGATGGGAAAACTGAATACGAGGTAAAAACTCCGGTGAAGGGTAGTCTCTGGTTCAGTATCGTAGATTACGATTCCCCTGAAATATATTACACTTTTAGTTCCTATTTTTATCCTTCTTCAATATACAGAATGGACGTGAATACCCGTGAGAAAGAACTGATATACAGAAGGCCCGTGGATTTTGATGTGAATGAGTATACTCAGGAATTCGTATTCTATGAGTCAAAAGACGGGATCCGTGTCCCCATGTATATACTTCATAAGAAGGAATTCAAATTGGATGGCAGTCATCCTGCTCTGCTTACAGGCTATGGAGGATTCGGACTGGGCATATCACCCTATTTTGCCGAAGGTTATATACCATGGTTGAAACGTGGAGGTGTGGTTGCCATCGCCGGTATTCGTGGTGGTAACGAATATGGAGAAGAATGGCATAAAGAGGGAATGAGGGATAAGAAACAGAATGTATTTGATGATTTTATAGCTGCAGCGGAATATCTGATTTCAAAGGGTTACACGAATCCGGAAAAACTTGCTATCAGTGGCGGAAGTAACGGAGGACTGCTTGTGGGAGCTGTTCTCACCCAGAGACCGGATCTCTTCCGGGCAGTATTTTGTGCTGTTCCCCTCCTGGATATGTTGAGATATCACAAATTCGGTGTGGCCCACATCTGGATTCCTGAATACGGAAATCCGGATAATCCTGAAGACTTTAAATATCTTTTTGCATATTCTCCCTATCATCATGTTGAGCCTGATAAAGTCTATCCTTCTGTATTCTTTTACACCGCAGAATCAGATGGAAGGGTTCACCCCATGCATGCCATGAAGATGGCAGCAAAAATGCAGAATATGGTGAAAACAAAAGGCCCCATTCTCCTTTATGTGGAACCCAAAGCAGGTCACGGTGCCGGTAAGCCGTTAAAGAAGAGAATACAGACCATCACGGACCAGTATATATACCTCATGTGGCAGCTGGGGATGGTGGAAGGTATGTAAAGCCGAGAGTAGAATTTAATAGAAACAAGTAGTTAAGCCTTTAATTCTTGTCGTTAACATTAGACTATTGTGGATATTATTCCCTGAGGTAGAACATTTTTACAAATTTTGGCGATATATGTAATAGAGGTGGTTATTTTAATTTAAATTATATCATGAATCTGCGGCTGATAAATAAGTATATTATTAATGGTTATTCTCCTCCCTTGACAGATTAAAATAAAAGTTTTATTTTTTACTTATCAGGAGGTTTAGAATGAACTTCCTTGTTTTGGTTTCCCTTATTATCTCCCTGGATTCGGGTATACCTTATCCTTATTCAAACCCTGGTAATTCACGCAGTCTGACGAGAGAAGAATATCTGGAGAGGATTAAGGAGAGGGACACTGTTCTGTATGAGGTTTTGAAGGCGAGGTGGTTTGGTGAGGATGTGGAGGATTCCAAGGTTCCTGTTGAGCCTTACAACATGGGTATAGTTGGGCACTGGACATTCAAGTATGCTGATGCTGTTTTGATGGACGGGGATATATTTTATGTGGTGGCAGGTGGTGGGTTATTTATATACCATGTTACCGATTCTGGTCTTGAGAAGATAAGTGAATTAAGTATTCTGGTGGCACATACTGGAGAGGATATTGTAAAGTATGGTGATTATTTATACGTAACGTTTGGGGAGAAGCTGGGTATAATAGATGTAA
>QNDO01000225.1 GCA_003644895.1 Candidatus Hydrothermota bacterium
ACCTATCCCGTATTTCTTTTAGCGGAAGTTTCACTCATTATCTCTTTTGCTTTGCTTTTTACTACGCTCTCCACCAAATCCATAATCTCCATTCTCAGTACTGTAGGAGTTTATTTTATAGGGCATTCTCTTGATGAGGTGAAAGAATTTCTCCTGGGAGGATATGCACAGGAAATACCTCTTTTTTCCAAAATTCTTGTTAAAGGAGCGTGGTATATATTCCCCAATTTGTCCCTTTTCGACGTAAAGCTCAGAATGGTCTACAATCTTCAATTTTCTTTTAAGGAATCCCTTATGATTGTTACCTATGGAATAGTTTATACCATCGCTGTTTTGGTCATAACATGTGCGCTTTTTGAGAGAAAAGAGATTTTATGAGAAGATTAATTATCATATTATTAAGTGTAACTTTTATTCTTGTAATCAATTTAACAATAATGCCTTCATTGAGCCAGAGACATCGGGATCTCAAGAAGGAATATATAACATTATTTCTTTCCCCTTCTCTTGAGAAATGGTCTGCATTCGAATGGCGGATAATGAAAGGATTTCTTTACACTGTAAATTTGAGGGTTTATTTGGGTAAATTAAGAGAGGAAACACCAGTTCTGCCGCCCGAGGCTGAGACAGTCATAGTTAAGACTACAGAAGTGGTAAGCTGCATTAATCCACATTACTACGATATCTACTATTTAGCAAATGGATTTCTTACATGGGATTTTGGGAATGTAGAAATGGCTAATAAATTTTTGTTTAAAGCGATTAAATACAGGCCTCGAGACTGGTTCTTATATTTTCTGCTCGGTTTTAATTATTTTTACTTCATTGGAGATTATAAAAAGGGTGGATTTTATATTAAAAGAGCCGCAGAGATAAGGAAAAGTCCCTTCCTGGCATCTCTTGCAGCAAGGTTGATGTATGCCTCAGGAAGAACAGAAATTGCCATTCAGATACTCAGATCCATGATCAGAAATGCAAAGGAAGAAGGTTGGAGAAAAATATTGATAAAGAGATTAAAAGCTCTCGAAGGTGTTTTGATTATTGAGAAAGCTGTTGAGCGGTACAGATTAAAATTTCACAAGGATCCATCTACCATCGATGAACTTATTGATAAAGGCCTACTTAAAGAGATACCTGAGGACCCTTATGGAGGCATTTTTTATTTAGATGAAAATGGTATGGTAAAAAGTACAAGTAATTTTACTGAGAGATCCCAAAGAACCCCGTGACTTTTAAATTGCCTTGACTAAAAATACATTGTAAGTTAAAATTACACAATGGCGATTGAACTGGAAAAAATTTTGAAAGAAGCGAGAGATAAAGAAGCTTCCGACATTCATCTCAAACCAGGTCGTCCTCCAGTGCTCAGGATTCATGGTAAGCTTTATCCCCAGGATCATTACCCTGTTATAAGACCGGAAGATACCGAAGCTTTGATCAAGAAACATCTCACACCTATTAAACTAAAAGAACTTGAAGAAAAAATGAGTGCAGATCTTGCCTTTAGCTTCTCCGGGATAGGGAGGTTCAGGGTGAATGTATACAGACAACGGGGTACATGGGCATTTGCTATAAGAGCCATTCCCCCTTTTGTAAAAACCATAAGAGAGCTTAATCTTCCCAAGGTTCTGGAAAAACTAGCTCTTGAAGACAGGGGTTTAATTCTTGTAACCGGTGTTGCGGGGTCGGGAAAATCCACCACTCTTGCCGCAATGCTGGATCATATTAATCGAATAAAAACGGTAAATATTATCACCATTGAAGACCCTATCGAATATGTATTAAGAGATGAAAAGAGTATAATTGCTCAGAGAGAAATTGGCTTGGACACAAGAAGCTTTGCTGATGGATTGAGAGAAGCTTTAAGGCAGGACCCAAATGTGATAATGGTGGGTGAGATAAGAGACCGTGAAACTGCAGAAATAGCACTTCTCGCTGCTGAGACGGGACATCTTGTCTTTTCCACCCTTCATACACTGGATGCCACGGAAACAATTAACAGGATTGTGAGTTTATTTCCTCCCTATCAGCAGGAACAGATCAGATCACAGCTGGCTTCTGTATTAAGAGCCACAATTTCTCAGAGACTTATTCCCAGGGATGATACCTTTGGTAGAATTCCCGCGTGCGAGGTGATGGTAAATACTGCAAGAATAAGAGAGATGATCATTGACCCGAAAAGAACCCATGAAATAGCAGATGCCATAGCTGATGGCTATATTCCCTACGGGATGCAAAGTTTTGATCAATCTCTCTTCTATTTTTGGAAGCTGGGAGTCATATCTAAACAAACGGCGCTCGAAAATGCCTCAAAACGTGAGATGCTGGAATTGAGAATGAAGGGCATTGCAGGTGGGGAAGGTGGTAAAAACTGGGAAATTTTTGAAAGAATGGCTATTAGGGAATCAAGGGATAGATTAAAAGGAGGTTAAAAATGGCAAAGATTGATGATGTGATGCAGGAGTTCGCATCCAATGTGGACGAAATAGTAATGTCCACCATAGTAAGCCTCGAAGATGGCACTCCTCTAACCGGCTTTACTACAGATGAATCTCTGGATATTACAGTTCCCGTTGCTTTTCTTGCTGATGTGATGAGAAGGGGCATTATGGCCGCAGATAATGCTGCTCTCGGGAAATGTGAGGATCTACTTCTTACCACATCTGAATACTTTGCGATTATGAGAGTAATCCCGGAAACAAATTATTCACATATAGTAGTACTCACCAAGAAGGGTAACTGGGGAGTTACAAAGGTTTTAATGGCTAAATTTGTCCCTCGCTTTAAAGAAGTTCTTCCTTAATTAAAATAAACGGGGACTCAAAAAGCGCTGAACAAAATTATTTTTTCAGGGATTGTTTTCTGGTTTTTGAGAAATGTTTAATAACTTCTAAGAGAATATGGTGTAATGTCTTGAATACTCCTTTCCCTTCTAC
>QNDO01000226.1 GCA_003644895.1 Candidatus Hydrothermota bacterium
CTCACACTGCACAACATGTGCTGGAGCTTTTTCCAAGAAATCCTGATTTGAAAGCTTTTTATTAAGTTTATCCAGCAACCCCTCTAGTTCCTGGAGTTCCTTTTCAAATCGAGCCACAACCCTCCTCAATTCATCTTCATTTTGTAGAACAAAAATCAAATGTTCCTCACCAGCAAGTATAGGAATTCCTCTTTCAGCCTCATCCATAACTTTATCTGTCTGCGCCAGCAGATCCAGGATATCCATATGTTCTCTTACTATTGTTTTAAAGTGATCTTTAACATCCTTAAAAGCGATGACGGATTTCCTCTTCCTCTCAAATCCTATCTCATGTCTCAATTCTCTTATATTCTTTATAAGTTCGATGAGAAATTCAAAGTCTGAAGCTTCATCTTCGAAGGTAAAATCATCTGGTTCGGGCCAGATTGAAACCATTATAGATTCTGTTTCCTTGGAGAATGGAATTCTCTGCCACAACTCCTCTGTAATGAATGGCATAAAGGGGTGCAACAATCTCAAAAATCTATCAAGAACATAGAATGCTGTTTTAAGCGCAGTTTTATCGTCGTTTCTTAGCCTTGGTTTGATGGCTTCCAGATACCAGTCGCAGTAATTCTTCCAGAAGAAATTATACAATTCCCATGCAGCAGTGTTAAAGTCAAATTTCTCCAGAGCTTCGCTCACTTCAGTGATACTTCTGTTAAGCTTTGTGAGAATCCATCTGTCTTCCAGTCGAACAGGTTCTATATTTTTATCGAACTCCTCTTCTTCCCTAAGATGTGAGAACAATAATCTTGATGCATTCCAGATTTTATTGGCAAAATTTCTTCCAAGTTCCATTCTCTTTTCAGTGAAAATTATATCCTGACCTTCTGGGGTTATTAACATAATGCCCATACGGACACCATCGGCACCATATTTTTCTATAAGATCTAGCGGATCAGGGGAATTGCCAAGACTCTTTGAAAGTTTCCTCCTTTTCTCATCTCTTAAAAGACCATGCAGATACACATAGGAAAAGGGCTTCTCTTTCATAAAGAAATAACCTGCCATAATCATTCTTGCTACCCAGAAGAAAAGTATATCCCATCCTGTTACAAGTACATCTGTGGGATAAAATTTTTCCAGAAAATCTGTTCTTTCAGGCCAGCCAAGGGTTGAGAAGGGCCAGAGCCATGAAGAGAACCAGGTATCAAGAACATCTTCGTCTTGGACAATATTTGTTGAATCACATTTTTCACATTTTTGAGGTTTCTCTTCTCCTACCATAATATGACCGCAGTCTTGACAGGTGTATACCGGGATCCTGTGGCCCCACCATATCTGCCTTGAAATGCACCAATCCTTTACATTTTCAAGCCAGTGTCTGTAAATCTTCTCGGAATAGGGAGGAACAAGCTTTATCTCACCTGATTCAACTGCTTTCAGAGCCAGCTCGGCCAGGGGTTTCATCTTAACAAACCACTGTTCGGAGATATAGGGCTCAATAACAGTATGGCATCTATAACATGTTCCTACATTGTGTTGATAATCCTCTATCTTTTCAATAAAGCCATTTTTCTCAAGATCCTCTAAGATTTTCTTTCTTGCAGCATATCTTTCCAGACCCTTATAAGGCCCAGCATTATCGTTAAGGACAGCTTCTTCATCCATAACAACAACTTGAGGCAATCCGACATCCATTCCAATTTCAAAGTCAGCGGGGTCATGTGCTGGAGTCAGTTTCACGGCCCCCGTTCCAAATTCCTTCTCCACCCTCTCATCGGCTATAATGGGGATCTCAGCACTTACATCTTCACCATTCAAATCTTTTCTGGTCCAGTCAATCAGCGGAAGTCTCACTCTCTTACCAATAAGTTTTTTGTATCGCTCATCTCGGGGATTCACAGCAACAGCAGTATCGCCTAAATATGTCTCGGGTCTTGTGGTTGCAACAACAACATAACCTTTTTCACCTACAAGTGGATATTTGATATAGTATAGTTTACCTTTTTCTTCTATATACTCAACTTCATCATCTGCCAGGGCTGTTCCACATCTGGGGCACCAGTTTATTATCCTCGTGCCTCGGTAAATTAGTCCAGCTCTGTAAAGTTCCACAAAGGCTTTCATAACAGCCCTAGACATATCAGGGTCCATGGTGAATTTAACCCTAGACCAATCGCATGAAACACCCAGTTTTCTGAGCTGGATTAGAATTTTCTCACCATACTGCTCCTTCCATTTCCAAACTATCTCCAGGAATTTTTCCCTTCCCAGATCAAATCTGCTCTTACCCTCTTTTGCGAGAGTTTTCTCCACCACGTTCTGGGTAGCAATGCCTGCATGGTCTATGCCTGGCTGCCAGAGTGCCTCATAGCCGCGCATCCTTTTGAAACGAATTATTATATCCTGGATTGTATTATTCAGAACATGCCCCATGGTTAATATACCGGTGATGTTAGGAGGTGGCATCATAACGGAAAAATGTGGCCTGGAACTTTGGGGATCGGCTTTGAAGAAACCCTTGTCTAACCAGAACTTATACCATTTATCCTCTGTATTTTTTGGATCATACCTCTTAGGAAGATCCACTTAAAACTCCTCCTCTTCCTCCTCATAATAGTAATCCTCATAAGTGTCCGGTTCAAGTTCTAATTCTATTAGCTCCTGCTCAAGCATCATAAGTTCGTCCCCATAATCTCTAAATAATCCCTCCAGATCTTCAAGGCCGATGTCTCCATGATGTGCTTTTTCCACTGCATCTTCAATCTCCATTCTTAAATCAAGTATTTTTTTCTGAAGTTCATCTAACTTATCCTTTACATTCTGAAAATCCTCTGCAACTCTCATTTCGTCTATTCTGAAAAGCATCTCTTCTATTTTTTCATGCCAGCTTTCAGAAAAGTCTGTTACAGATTCCCACAATGCAAGGATATCTTCGTAGCTCAA
>QNDO01000227.1 GCA_003644895.1 Candidatus Hydrothermota bacterium
GGAAGTGGAGATAGAGGTCAAGAGCAGCAAGGTGAAATTATTGAAGAATTACCTAAGGGCCGGGCTAAGAAGGTTTATTAGTAATGGTCAAATCTAGACATCTTTGGGATATACCCAAAATTCTAATTGTTCAGAAACACTATTATTGTGTACACTCATCGGGATTGGTTATACACCTACCTCCTAAGCAATTCAACAAGTTACAGTCTTTCTCACAATAACTCCACAAGAACCGGTCACACCATTCGCAACCATTGTTTACGCATTCTAGACAATTGTCGAAATCTTTACATTTTGGAGCCGGCATAGTTGTTGTTGTAACTAGTGTAGTGGTTGTGGTTCCTGGTAGGGTGGTAGTTGTTGTCACAACACTTATACACGCACCATCCTTACACCCATTTGGACAAACAAAGGTTTCTGATTTAATTTGATTTCCTTCGCAGTAATACTCTACTACTGCTCCACAAGTCGCTGTATCAGGACCAAGACCTGTGCAATAAGTACAAGTATCTGTTCTACTTTCTAAATATTTTACCTTACCGTCTAAAGATTTTGTTAGTGTTACAGTTCCTTTCTTGTAATAATCTCTTCCTCCATCAGAGTCTCTGCATTCTCCTGTTGGTTTTTTAACAACATTAACAGTAGTAGATGCTTTAGCTGTCTGTTGGTGATCATCTGTTACAGTAAAAGTAATAGTATACGTCCCAACCCTATTATAACTGTGAGTAAAGGTTACTGTTTGAATTCCTTTATAATGTGATGATGAAGGCCGAATTACTGTTTCGTCACCCCAATCTACTTTATAGGTTAATACACCATTCTCTGGATCGTGGGCTTTAATTACCCAAGTGCCTATCTCATCAACTTTGAGTTGTGTAGGGGCAGTGAGACCATCGATAACTGGTGGAAGATTTTTTTGTTTTACAATCCTCGGGGCAGTTATACCAATTTTCATGTGCATCACAGACACCATTACCACAATCAACACAATATCTCAATGAGATTGGACATGGTTCGTCTGGAAGACAATCTGCAACCAAATCTAAACCTGGACAGCAGTTATGTGGAGGCATTGACGATTGCCCTTCAGGAGTACATTTTTCTTCACATTGTATTTCTGGGGAAATTATGCATACCCAATTTCCATTCTCACAAGCACACCAAGGAACTTCTGTCCCATCAGGACAAACATAATTTTTTGTTTCACCATCCTTGCAGCAATCATCTGGACAGTTACACCAATTTTCCGGAGATATACAGTATCCATCACCACACCTGGTGCAGTATCCACTTCCATCAGAAACTGCAATGCATTTTCCATCTTCATAGGGAGCAGAATTTGATATCTGTGTTAAATCCTCACAGCAAGGTGGTTTTCCAAAATAATTCTTCCCTCCTTCTGGTGTGCATTTTATTTCCTTTCCACAACAACAGTGATAAGCACTACCAACAACTGTAGGTTGAGGACAACCATTCACTCCTATATCAGTTTCTCCACTTTCACACCAATCAGTTTCGGGTGTTACTGCTCCAGGTCTACACACACCATATTTATATCCCATCTCTTGACATTCCTTACTGCAATCTCGAATGGGAATTAATGGCCTTAGATAGCAGAACTCATACTTTCCGTCATTGTTGATATCCATACACCTACAAGTTTGACCTTTTGAATTATTTTCTCCACACACGGTTCCATCTGGACATGAATCACATGTTGGCCAAGAGGGTCTTGCTGGTTTAAGATAGCAATAGTCATAATTCCCATCCTTATTTCTATCTATACACCTACAGGTTTGACCTTTGTTATTCTTCTCCCCACACACGGTTCCATCTGGACATGAATCGCAAGTGGGGAAAGGTGGTCTTGGTGGTTTTGGTTTTGTTAGATAGCAAAATTCATACTTCCCATCCTTATTAATATCTCTGCATCTACATTCCAGATCCTGTTGATTCTTCTCCCCACACACGGTTCCATCTGGACATGAATCACATGTTGGCCAAGTGGGCTTTGGTCTTATGGGTCTAAGACGACAGAATTCATATTCACCATCCTGATCTATATCTATGCACATACATGTTTGATCTTTAACATTCTTCTCCCCACACACAGTTCCATCTGAACATACAGTGCATTTTTCTAATTTCCTTGCTCTTAATATTTTCAGTATACTATCGGGAATTTGCTTATCTGCTTTTTCAACTAAGGAATTCATACTCTTCTGAGAGCAATCTGCATCCATAATATCTGGTTTACTGAGATAGAAACTTAGCATATCCTTTACTTCATTCAACCTTAGTTTACTCTTTGATGGGTCTTTAAGGTAGTCTATCAGAGCCTTTCTTAATGCATGTTTAAAATCATCATCATAGGGACAGGTTTTTTCATATACCGATGCAGCATAAACAACACTACTCAGTAGGGACATAAAAACCAGAGCCATTAAAATTTTTTTCTTCATTTTTGCACCTCTTTTTATTTAGATTTTTTAGCAACATTTTCCAAGATATTTACAGCAATCCTCTGGGGTTACCAAGCCCAGTTCAAGAAGTTTAGTCTCACATGTGCCTCCTTCATCTGCTGAATTACATGCAGTTATCTGAAGTTCAGAAAGGGGCATTTCCTTCAGAGTTGTTGTTACAACAGGTTGCTGCTTCTCTTCTTCTTGTTCCAAACAAAGATTTAAAAAACCGCAGAAACCAAAAATAAACAAATCACTATTTTTTTATCCATTTTGAATCACATTTATATATTCTATTTATATATTCTTCTATCTCATATAAATACTTATTAATTTTAAACCGTAACTTCGACTATTTTTAGTAATATGTTTTGCATTTGAGTGTTTGGGTTCTTTCTTCTTTGTGTTTTCGACCGAAAACTTTTTATAGTTATATTACTAAATTTAGTAATATGAAA
>QNDO01000228.1 GCA_003644895.1 Candidatus Hydrothermota bacterium
ATTGAAGAAGTATTAAGGGCAACCATGGAGGGTTAATATGGCAGAAGTAACCATTAAGGAGTTATTGGAGGAGATGGTTTTTAAAAAAGCAACTGATTTACACCTTGTTGCAGGGGCCCCGCCCTATTTAAGGATTGATCAACAACTTGTTCCCACCAATTATAAGTACTTGACCTCTCACGATGTTAAGGCCCTCGTATATAGTTTGTTGACAGAGACACAGAGAGCAAAATTGGAAGAAGAACTGGAGCTCGACTTCGCGGTCTCAATTGAAGGGCTTTCGAGGTTTAGATGTAATGCTTTTTTTCAGAGGGGAACTGTCGCTGCAGCTATTAGAAGAATACCGTTTCAGATTCCACAATTGGAAACCTTAGGCCTTCCTCCCATCGTTCATTCCTTGGTGGAGAAAGACAAGGGCTTGGTCCTTGTTACAGGACCCACAGGCAGTGGTAAATCTACCACACTGGCCTCTTTGATTGATAGAATTAATCAAACACGTGCTGCGCATATTATCACCCTTGAAGACCCCATTGAGTATCTTCATAGAAACAAAAAATCCATCATAGCTCAGAGAGAAGTCGGACAAGATACTAAATCCTTTGCCCGTGCCCTAAAGTACACTTTGAGACAGGACCCTGACGTGATTATGGTGGGAGAGATGAGAGACCTTGAAACAATTCAATCTGCTCTGGTGGCTGCCGAGACAGGTCATTTGGTATTTGCAACACTCCATACTGGAACTGCAATAGAATCCATTAACAGAATAATAGATGTGTTTCCACCCCACCAGCAGGATCAAGTTAGGGTCCAGCTCGCGGGTGTTCTTGAGGCAGTGATTGCCCAGAAGCTCCTTCCGCATGCCAGAGGTAAAGGCATGGTGCTTGCCACTGAGGTTCTTGTTGCTACACCAGCGGTTCAGACACTCATAAGGGAATCCAGAGTTCACGAGATGTACGGTGTTATGCAGGCAAGCCAGGCCTTTGGAATGCAGACCATGAATATGTCTCTGGCGAATTTATACAAGAAGGGTGCCATTTCATTGCAAACTGCACTGCTTGTCTCTCCTAGACCTGATGAACTTAAAAAGATGATAGGGGTTGCACTTAAAAAATAAAATTTAAGGAATATAAAGGAGGTCTTTATGGCAATTTTTTCCTATGTAGCGCGGGATCAAGCGGGTAGGACCCGCACCGGTAGAATAAAAGGTAAGAGTGCAGATGAAGTAGCATCAAAATTGAAGGCCATGGGCCTTTCTGTGGTGAGAGTGGAAACAGTGGGAGGGAGAGGTATACGTCTCCCCTTCTTTGGCGGCGTGAGTACAAAAGACCTTGCAATTTTTTCCCGTCAGTTTGCAGTAATGATCGAAGCAGGTATTCCAATTGTCCAGGCTCTTGATATATTAAGTGAGCAGACTCAGAAGAGGCGTTTCAGGGATGTGATTAGAAGAGTTAAGGAGGATGTAGAAGGGGGTAAAACTCTTGCTGAGTCAATGAAAAGCCATCCCAAAATTTTCCCCCATATGTTGGTACAGATGGTTGCAGTAGGTGAGACAGGTGGTGCTCTTGGAAACACATTAAAGGAAGTGGCAGCTTATTATGAAAAAATGGACTCATTGAAACGCAAAATTAAAGCTGCGGCAGCTTATCCAATGGTGATATTCGTGGTACTGATCGCAGTAACCACCTTCCTTCTTGTCTTTATCATTCCGAGATTTGCCCAGCTTTATGCAGATGTAGGGGCAAAACTTCCTACACCTACTATGATTGTAATTGGAATTAGTAATATCTTGAAGAGATTTTTCATTCATATTGTGATTGCTGTGGTGGTGTTGATATTTCTATTTAGGAGATTCGTAAAGACTGATGTGGGTAAACGAATGTGGGATAATCTTACTATGCATTTGATTATCTTTGGATCGCTTATAAGGAAGGTGGCGGTTGCCCGATTTGCAAGGACACTTGGCATTCTTCTTTCCAGTGGTGTTCCTATTATGGAAAGTATGGAAATAACGGCCAAAGCTTCCGGAAACAAAATTATAGAAAGTGCAGTGTTAAAGGCCAGGAAAATGGTGGGCGAGGGTAAAACCATAGGAGAGCCCTTACGAGAAACAGGTGTTTTTCCTCCTATGGTTATACATTTGATCACAGTGGGAGAACAGACAGGTAAACTTGCAGATATGTTACACAAGATAGCAGACTTTTATGATGATGAGGTGGATACTGCGGTGGCCGGCCTTGCCTCAGTGCTTGAACCTGTTATGGTTGTGATAATGGGTGTATTTGTCGGTGCCATTCTTATATCAATGTATCTACCGATTTTTGGATTAGCAGGAACCATAAGATAGTGTAAGATTGTAAGTTGAAAGAGAAGATCGACTTCCGATATTTCATTTACATTATTGCTTTTTCCTTTTCATTTATCTCTTTATTAGCCTATTTTTATCTGGAAGCCCTTGGGTTTACTCAGCTCATAAATTCCTTATTTGGAGTATCTCTGGGAACTATTTTCTTCTCCTTGCTTCTTGTTTATTTCGGACTGAAAAAGATGCCCTTTGAAGTTGTTTACTGGGTTACTATTCTTTTTTATATTACCATGATAGCCTGGTTGATTCATCTAACAGGGGGTCCCCAGAGCAGAATGCAGAGTCTCTTTATTTTCATAATTGTTGCCGGGTCATACTTCCAGGGGATTAGAGGAGGGATAGTAACCGCCATCTTGAGTCTTTTCCTCCTCGGAATTATTTTTCTCCTCGAGTATTTTGGTATTTTACGGGGGATGGGCACCCCTTCATCTCCTGCTGAAATGTTACAGAGTTTGTATTATAATTCCATAGTTTTTTTCCTCTTTGCTTTTCTTTCCTACTTTGTTGCAGAAAAATTACAGAAAACAGGA
>QNDO01000229.1 GCA_003644895.1 Candidatus Hydrothermota bacterium
AACATAGATAAATCAAAATTAACCCTCTCTCCCACAGGTAAAGAACCATCAAAACTCACATCATAAGCCTCACCAAAAACCACTGAATCCGGCTCTATATCCCCAAAAGCACTGGAACCATCATTTATCACAACTCCAGAATGTGAGGTAGAAATATCCGCACTAACCGACGTAGCCACCTCATGACCGGTATTCCTTATACCCACAACCAAAGAAACCCTCTCTCCAGGATCAACATACCCATTACCATTACAACCAGGAAACGTATCAACCACCACCACACCATCAAACTCAAGCACAGGAGCATAAATAACTAAATTGAAATTAGACGTCCAGGTACTCTCCGCCGCATGTACCTCCAATGCGAAAGGTATAACCTCCTGATCAGTGGCATTAAGAGAAACATCAAAGGAAAAAACTCCCATACCAGATGTAGAATCACCAGCAGCTATTGAAGCACCATAATACACAGAATCAGACGTTATCGTCACATTTGTATTGGTCGTAGAAAGTTTTCCATATACATCAGTGGCAGCATCACTACCCCAGTTCTTCACCCAAATCTCCAAATCGATACTCTCACCAGGATTTATACGACCATTCCCATTACCAGCACCATCATTCACCTCTGAACCAAGATAAGAAACATAAGGACCATTAGAGAATACTGTCATATAGCCTATATAAGGAATTCTATTCTTTGCTGTAACCACTACCTTTACGGAATCACCGGCTATCACAGGTGCAGACACCTGCACGTTCGCAATTCCTCCGGCATCGGCCATAGCCCTTCCAACAAGATACCCATCCCTTGAAAGGGCAACCAGAGCTCCGGGCTGATCCGTTGTTATCTGAACTGTGGGGGTCCCATGAGGGATGGCTCCTGGGTGTGACACTGTAATATTTGAAGGATCATCTGTCCACACTTCAAGGCTTGGGTCACCAAATATCCATAATTCGTAAATACACCATCTATATACACCGGCATCTTCTTCAGCATAAGCAACAGGCACCCAATTGGCTAGAGAAAGAGCATGAGCTTCACCCAGCGTTAATATGCTATCTTGAAAGATATAATGATAGAAGGAGACATCGATGTTCTCTGAAGGCCCCATCTCTGGTGGGTATCCCCATCCGTATCTTGTATTCATAATGGAAGCAACTGCGCCGCCTCCCACTCTGTTGACAAGCTCCTCAGCAAAACAATCCCCACCTGACACTTCATCTATTGCTCCTGTAAAACAGCTTATTGCATTATGTATACCCAATTTATCGCCGTTTGTCATGTTACTCAGATCACTTATTCTTACAAAAGCGGAACAACCGTATTCGTTTCCATGTGCAGAATAGTGAGAAAAACCTGCACCATTATTTATTGCATTCAAAAAAGTTGAAGTGGATAGGTTTCCAAGAGACTCATATAATTTTACATCATTCCAAGGAGGAGTCGGTGAAGTATCAGCAATGGCATTATTTACAGTATCTCCCCAATAATTATACAACGAAAATAGTTCTGTCGCAGGTAACACCAGATTCGTTACATAACCCGAAGGGGGACTCTGTTCATATGTGAGAACTTTATTCACCAGATTGCTTAATTGAGAAATATTCTTTATAGGGAACCTGCCTACGAGAACATCGGGGTACATATCCACACTATCTTCAATTTCTCCGAAAATATTATCCCCGTCTTCATCCCACGTCCCATCAAGGTCTGAGTAATAAAGATCCGATGGAATTGTGTCCTCATCAGTGTAATAGCCCGCTCCAGAGGTGAGATAGTAGACATCTCTCCTCGGCACAATCTCCTCGCCATTCTCATAGTCTGCCTGACCTCCAAGTAATACATAGATAAGGCCTTTGTTGTTATAATAGTCCTTGATAAAATTCCTTATTTTTTCGGGATTATCTCTTCCGGAATAGGATGCATAAATGGAATTCAGTGATACAATCTCGCACCTTATACCCTTCTCCTCCTTCCATCTCCTGAGGTCCTCAAAGTAAGGAGCGAAGCTACTCTGTGTTATAATGACCATCTCCACTGTATCCTGAAGACTCTTAAGAGATTTCAGGCCGGGCTGGAATATGCTAATATCTTCGGGATTGGAAACCATGCTTTTTACGAGCTTTCCAAACACCTGTCTCTGTTTCTTGGTTAGAGATTTGGGAGCTGTAACTTTATAATCGATGCGAAACTCAATCTCGCTGACAAATTCTATCTCTCCTGTTTTTGGGTGATATATCACGGGATTTAAAACAAGACTTGCAATGGAGTAACCGGAAAAATTACCGGTTCTCTTAACCACAAGAATCTTTTCTGGATAGGTATCTTTACTGTAATACACCGGGTCAGGTTCAAGGAACTCTTTCTGCTTTGCAATAGAAATAGGGACGGGACCCTGTTCGGGATAAATGCGATACGAACCGGGCAACTTCACGGTCTTCACTCTGAGTATCTCCAAGGATGTAACTTCTGCACCTGATGGTAACAGGTATTTGACACTTAGATGGGGGATTCTAGGTGCACCTTTGGGTCCGAAGTAAGCAGCTTCAGGATAATAAACATGTGCATATCCATCTTTTACTCTTATTTTCAGATATTCAGGGTTCAGTGATATGCTTTTCTGCAGACTCCCTGCTTCCAAGACTAAAGGAAGCAATAACAAGATTATATACCTCATATAACCTCCTTTTTAGATAAAAATTTATTTTACAGGGGAATCCCAGTTGAAACAAAATTCTTGCTTGATATAATTCCATGAAGCTTTTATAATATTTACCCAAAAAAAGGAGGATAAAATGCCAGCACCTAAAAGGAGACACTCAAGGGCCCGTTCAAGAAAAAGAAGGACCCATTATAAGATTAAATTAAGT
>QNDO01000230.1 GCA_003644895.1 Candidatus Hydrothermota bacterium
TCTTTAGATCTTCTGTGAGTTGTTCTGATAAGGGTAATTCCTGTTACTATCAAAGCAAAACCGAGAAGAGCCGGTATTTGAGGTTTTATTTTAAAGAATATCAGATCAAGAATTATGGAGAGTGCGGGATAGGAATTAACTATGGGGTGTACGAAGGTAACATCCAAAGAACTCATGGCTTTAACATAGAAAGCCCAAGCTATCACAGGGCCTATGAGAGCAGTTATTACAGCTATTGTGAGTGCTCTTAAAGTGATTTCTTGAAAGTATTCTGGATGAAAAATACCCACCGATACAAGGAGAAATGCAAAAGCAGTGCTAAATTTAAGGCACGTCACAAGTGTAGCAGGTAATTCTTCTGCTCCTCTTTTTATTAAAACTGGAACAAGTCCACCCAAAAAAGCAGATAAGAGACTAGCTGCTACCGCCATTTTTTAATTCTAATGCAGAAGGGTTGAACAAATTATCTTTTTTTACCGAGAAAGTAAAAACCTTGAAAAAATGCTACAATCAGTGAAATGCCCCCGAAAAAAAGAAGTGCATATTTTAAGGACCCGGTGGTTATATAAATTATTACAGACAAAATTATTCCAATTGTTTCGGTAATTCTTACAAATTTCTCCATGATAGGAATTCTTCGATTTTTCTAAATACTTCTTCAGGCTTAATATCTTTAAGGCACAGTAGATCTCCTCGAGGGCACCTGTCTTTCCCGTGCAAGGAACAGGGCCTGCATCTAAGTTTTCTCTCGAATAAGAAAACCGGAGCTTCGCTAACTGGCCTGAACCCGAATTCAGGTATGGTAGATCCGAAGATTACAAAAAGAGGGGTGGAGAGTGCAGCCGCCATATGAGCTGGTCCTGTATCATTACTTACAACAAATTCTGCTCCATGCAATATATAAGCAAGTTCTCTGAGATTAGTCTTTCCCCCAAGGTCTATGAGAAAGCTAAGTCTGATATTCAATGGTTGTGCATCTACAAAAACAGGTTTTATATTGAGTTTTCTGTATGTCATCTCTGCAAGTTGCAAAAAATATTCCCTGGGCCATTTTTTAGTATTTTTACTCGCTCCTGGAACAAACACAGCATATTTACCCTCAATATCAAAAAGGGGTTTTTTCATGGCTACTAATTTTGGCACAGGATATTTTTTTTCTTTGAAAAGGGCTACAAGTGGTTCAATATAAGTCATATAAAGAGGCCTTTCTACGATTTCTTTCTTAAACCAGACCGCCATCCTCCTCTTGAGGCTGTTCTTTTTTATTGATATTCGCTTACATGTCCTTGCTGTACGAGAAAGCAAGATTGTATAAAATTTCTTATGACAGTCCACTACCACATCGTACTTTTCCTCTCTTATCTGTTTAAATGCTTTTATCTTACCCTTAATGGTGCGAGGAATGGGTATAATTTTTCTTATTCGAGGGTCGTCCATATAGATATCTGCAAATTGCTCGTAAAGTGCAATATCCACCATTGCTTTCCCTTCTAAGTATTCAAGAGCAGATGAAAGTATGACAATATCTCCCAGTGAAGAAAGTCTAATGAGAAGAATCTTTTTCATAGAAAGATTATAAAACCTGTATGAAAAGTGGACAAGAAACTCTAAGTGAGAGAGAACCCTTCATCTTTGAATAAAGAAATGCATGCATCTACAGCTTCAGAATCGTACAGTTTTCCCTTGTTTTTCTCTATTTCCTCCAGAGCTGCATCAATGCCCAATGCAGGTCTATAGGGCCTGGGTGAACACATTGCCTCTACAACATCTGCTACTGCAAGAATTTTGGCTTCTTTTAAAATCTGATCATCTGTGAGACCTCGTGGATAACCAGAACCATCTAGCCTTTCATGGTGCTGATATATAATTTCAGCCACAGGCCATGGGAAGTCTATTTGCTGGGCTATCTGGTATCCTATTTTGGGGTGCATTTTAATAAATTCAAATTCCTTATCCGTGAGTTTAGACGGTTTTATAAGAATATCTGTAGGTATTCCAAGTTTCCCTATGTCATGCATCGCAGATGCAAATTGTAAGGCATTTTTCTTATCTTCCTCTAATTCCAGTTTTTCTGCAATCTTCATTGCAAGCATGGTGACCCTCTTCTGATGTTTTCCAGTATAGTTGTCTTTAAAGTCCACTGTGGAAGCAAGAGAAGTTACGGTCTGATTCAAAATCTTGTAAATTTTCTCGTAGCTTTCTCTCAGCTTTCGCTCCTGCATTTTCCGTTCTGTAATGTCTCTCACAGCGCCCAGAACTGCCCTTTCTCCCCCGACTGTAATCAAGGAAACAGAAAATTCTAAATGTTTTACTTTCTTAGATTTGGTTATAATTCTGGCACTATAAATGTCGGGGACTTTTTCTCCACGGATCCTGCGCATTCCCATCTCATAAACTCTCATTCTATCATCCGGGTGTAATAAATCATATGCGTTCATTCTGTAAAGCTCGTCTTTACTATATTCAGATATTTCTGATGCTCTGTCATTAACAAAAATAAAACTGGTACCTTTAAGAATAAAAATTCCATCATGAACTCTTTCTACAATTGTTTGATAAAGTTTTTCTTTTTCTTTTAGGGCTTCCTGTGCGTCAACCAATTCCGTAATGTCTGTAGCAAAACCTTCAAAGTATAATATATCACCCTTTTCGTCTTTGACCACTCTGGCATTTTCTCTTACCCATATCCTACTTCCATCTTTTCTGTATTCCTGCACAATGAAGTCTTTAACTATCCCCAGCTCGGTAATTTCTTTTATAAATCTATCTCTGTCCTGTGGGTTTACATAGATCTGGTGTGCAATATCCTTCACTTCCCTTATCATTTCTTCAGGTGAATCATAGCCTAACA
>QNDO01000231.1 GCA_003644895.1 Candidatus Hydrothermota bacterium
AGGTGCGTACATGTACAGGGTGAATGCCCCCTTTGTTGCTAAAAGCGCAAAACCAGGGCAGTTTGTAGTCCTGAGAGTGCATGAAAAGGGGGAAAGAATTCCGCTTACCATAGCAGGAACTGATAAAGAAAAAGGTGAGGTGACTATAATATTCCAGGTGGTGGGTAAAACTACCAAGCATCTTTCTCTTCTGGAAGTAGGAGATGAGCTTCATGACTTTCTAGGACCTCTCGGTGTTCCATCGGAAATAGAGAATTTTGGTACCGTAGCCTGTTTGGGTGGTGGATTTGGCACTGCAGTTCTTTATCCTTTGGTGCGGGCTCTCAAAAATGCAGGAAATTATATGATCGTCATTAATGGTGCGCGGACGGAGCGTCTTCTTATCTTGGAGGAAGAACTTCAGAAAATGAGCGATGAATACTACGTTACCACAGATGATGGTTCAAAGGGGATGAAGGGTTTCGTGACAGACCAGCTGAGGGAACTACTCAAATCAGGAAAGAAAATTGACAGAGTTTTTGCAGTGGGACCTGTACCTATGATGAAAGCTGTGGCAGATCTTACCAAAGAGTGGGGCATTAAAACTATCGTCAGTTTGAATCCAATTATGGTGGATGGAACAGGAATGTGCGGAGCCTGTAGAGTGGAGGTGGGTGGTGAAACGAAATTTGCATGTGTGGATGGACCTGATTTTGATGCTCATAAAGTGAATTTTGACCTTCTTATGAAAAGGCTAAGAATGTATCGGGAGGAGGAGAGATTATCGCTGGAAATTTTCGAAAAAGAGATGGAGGGTAAAAAATGCCACGGAAATTAATTCTTAATAGAGTACCGATGAAAAAAAGAAAACCCGGTGAGAGAATTAAAATATTCGATGAGGTAGCACTTGGATACACTGAAGAAGAAGCCATCAAAGAGGCTGAACGTTGCTTGCAATGTCCCAAACCTTTGTGTGTAGATGGTTGTCCAGTGAATATTGATATCCCCGCTTTTATAAAAAAGATTAAAGAAGGTGATTTTATAGGAGCTGTTAGGATTATAAAAGAAGACAATCCGCTCCCTGCTGTTTGCGGCAGGGTATGTCCACAGGAAGAGCAATGTGAACAAAGGTGTGTAGTTGGAATCAAAGGTGAGCCTGTTGCGATCGGAAGACTTGAAAGGTTTGTAGCTGACTATGAAGCCAAACAGGGACTAAGCGAAAAACCGGAGATCAAAGAGAAAAAGAATAAAAAGGTTGCAATTATCGGTTCAGGACCTGCGGGACTGGTATGTGCTAGTGAACTTGCGAAAATGGGATACGATGTTACCATTTTTGAGTCTCTTCATGAAGCGGGTGGTGTTTTGATTTACGGAATTCCTGAATTCAGGCTTCCCAAAGAGATTGTAAAACGTGAGGTTGAATACATTAAATCCCTTGGTGTGAAGCTTGTTACAAATTTCTGTGTTGGAAGAACCCGCACCATTGATGAACTTATGAATGAAGATGGTTTTGAAGCAGTGTTTATAGGTACAGGAGCAGGTCTGCCGAGATTCATGCATATTCCGGGTGAGAATCTATTGGGAATTTATTCCGCCAATGAGTTCCTCACAAGAATAAATTTGATGAAGGCGTATAAGTTTCCGGAGTATGATACTCCAGTTAAAGTTGGTAATAGAGTGGCTGTAATAGGTGGTGGTAATGTTGCCATGGACTCTGCCAGAAGCGCTTTGAGAGCAGGTGCAGAGAAAGTGATGGTTCTCTACAGAAGAACGAGAAAAGAGATGCCAGCTAGAATTGAAGAAATAGAGAATGCAGAGGAAGAAGGGATTGAATTCCATTTCCTTGTGACACCCGTTCGCTACATCGGTGATGAGAATGGATGGGTTAAAGAAGTGGAAGTGACCAAGATGAAACTTGGTGAACCTGATGAGTCCGGAAGAAGAAGGCCCATTCCCATAGAAGGTTCAGAATTTACAATATCAGTGGATACAGTTGTTGTAGCTATAGGACAGATTCCCACCCCTATAATTGCGAAAACCACTCCTGGACTTGAGGTTCATCCCAGATGGGGGACCCTTATTGCCAACCAGAAAACAGGAGCAACGACCCGGCCTGGCATTTTCGCAGGGGGTGATGTTGTAACAGGTGCAGCCACAGTTATTCTTGCAGCAGGTGCAGGGAAGACGGCAGCTAAATACATAGATTATTACTTACAAAATAAAGATAAAAAGGGAATCTGGGAAGAACTATTTGAGATGAAATAAAAGCAGAGGATTCAGTGTAGAGGGGGGACAGAAACCTGTCGCCCCTATTTTTTAAGGATTCTTCTGGAAGAAGTTTCTGCTGTTTCGCATCCCGCTGTTTATGTTTAACGGAATTGTTGTGTAAAAGTTAAACGATAATGATAGATGTTTTCCTACAGTATAATGATAGTTCAGGTTAATTAATCCATATTGACCTGAGAGAGGGAACTGTGAAGAGCCACTGAATTGTGATATGTTCAAAAGTCCCAGCCTGAGATTAAGATTTTTTGAAAGCTCAAATCTGTAAGTGGCGAGGGAAGTGAAATAACCTCTAGATGAGAATGAGAAACTCAATTCACCTCTAGGTACGATAGGTTGCTCTTCCTGAAATTTATTAATTAAACCGGAATTTTGTGTTATAAAGAAGAATACAAGAAATAGTTTTATCATGTTTCTATATTATACTTGGGCTAACAAACTGTCAAGCATCTGACGAAGACTTCTTGCTATTATATTTTTTCTTTAAAAGGGGTTCTAATAACCACTTATCCTTTACTATATGAATTATAGCATATATCCTAAATTTTCCGGCCTCCACGGGAATTA
>QNDO01000232.1 GCA_003644895.1 Candidatus Hydrothermota bacterium
CCAAGAGCACCTGGACAGGGAATTTTTCCAACATAAAAAGGATTGCATGGATTACTCACATTGTAAGCCCGAGCTTCGGCAGTACCTGCTATCCCCATATAATTTCCACTCACACTTATTTTATGTACAGGCCCGGTTCTTGTCCTCAATTTTGCGCAGGGTATAGTACTCGAGTCATCTACAATTTGATATATATTTATGGTGTGACCATAACCTTCTTCTTCACCTGCAGCATACACATAATTTCCTTTAACAGTAACACTATATCCAAAATCAGAATTCCATCTCCTATCAATTATTCTTAAACTGTGAGGATTGCGGGCATCTATCTTCCTCAATTCTGCATAAAATATATCCTGATGCGGATCTGGACCTTGATGCCATACTGTTACAAGTGTATATATAAAACCGTTCTCTCCTGAAATATTACTTCCTCCTATGGACCCAACATATAATGCTCCAAGAACCACAGGACTCCGTCTTTCTGATATATCAAATACAAATACAAACTGTATACCATCTGAGCCATACAAATAACCCGTGACTGAATCATAATCTAAATACCGCACATCATAATAACCACTGTATTCACCAACCTTAACAGGATGCTCCGGATACCTCAAACTCAATACGTGTAAATTGAACCTGCCACCCTCTATAACCGATATGTATAAATAATCATCCACCACAACACCATAATAAAATCTCACTGTATCAGTATCCGAAATATCTGTATAAAAACCAACCAACCTCGGATTCTCAGGATCACTTACATCTATTATCCCCAGATTCTTCCCAAAAGGTATGTATAAATAATCACTATATTTAATTATGTCAGTCCCGATATGTGTTACCAGGACACTTAACTCACTTATCTTCTCAAGAACAGAATCGGTAACAGGATGTATAAGTGAATCTGCAACACGGTATATAAATAACCCACCACCTGCCACCACATAAAATATATCCCCATCCATCAAAACAGCATCATTATGCCTGAATGTCCAGTGCCCAACTATACCCATGTTGTATGGCTCAACAGGAACTTTCGAATCCTCCACATCCTCACCAAACCACCTTGCCTTCAAAACCTCATACAAAACAGTATCCCTGTCCCTAATCCTCTCCAGATATTCCTCTCTCGTCAGACTGCGTGAATTACCAGGGTCTAAATAAGAATAATGTATACCTGAATCCAGCGAAATAATAAGGGAAACTAAAATAAGGAAGTTCATTCTAAACCTCCCGATAAGTAAAAAATAAAACCTTTGTTTTAATCTGTCAAGAATAAATTGTTATTTATTACGGAGGACTCCCTATATATTAATAATAGACAGGGGAGGGAATTATGGAGGTAGGAATTATAGGATTAGGAATTATGGGAAGAGCTATGGCCAGAAGTCTCCTTAGAGCTGGTCTTCGTGTATGGGTCTGGAACAGAACAAGAAGTAAGGCAGAAGCTCTTGCTCAAGAAGGGGCAATTTTAGCGGAAACACCTGGTGAACTCGTTGAAAATGTAAAAATAGTTGGAATTGCCCTTGCCAATCATGAGGTTACCCGGGAGGTTTTTTATAGAGAAGAAGGAGTACTTGAGGGTATTCATAAAGGAGTATATATAGTTGACCATGGGACCAATTCTCCAGAGTGGGCCCCTGAGTTTTTCATGGATGCTCTCCTTCACAGTGCCATGGCAAGTCCTTATATTAAGATCAAGGGAGAAAAAATCCTGAAGCAAGATTTTTCCAAACAGTTTGCTCTATCTCTTACGACAAAAGATCTAAGACTCATTATTGAGGAAGTTTTAAAACATAGATTCCCCTCATTCCTGGGGTCCGTTTGCTACGATGTATATCAGCAGGCGGAGATAAAAGGGCTTGGGGATGTTGACCTCTCAGCTGTCAAAAAGATGTATGAGAAGAAATAATCTCTTATGAGAAAAAGAGAACAGGATATAATCACTCATTTTATCGACAAATTAAAACGCTTAATTGAACTTGAACGGAAAGCAGAAATTGAGTCTATGAAAATGGAAATAAAACGGCTTCCAGGAGCAAAAAGGGAAAGACTGGGTAGAGCAGTACTTCATATGAACGGCAAAATAATCGGTGAAGAGTTTGGATACAAAGTGGTAAAATACGGTAGGAGGAAAGAATTTGAGACAGAAATAAATGTTGGTGATGTGGTTCTCATATCCAGAGGGGACCCTATGAAAAGTGATCTTACAGGAACAGTCGTGGAGAAAGGCACAAGGTTTATTTCAGTGGCTTTAGACAGGGTTCCCTTATGGGCATTGAAGGATGTCCGATTAGACCTGTATGTCAACGATATTACCTTTAGGAGGATGATGGAAAATCTGAGCCTTCTTTCCCTCTATGGTAAGAGGGCCCTCTCCTATTATCTGGGGCTTATCAAGCCCAAACCTTCAAAACCGGAAGACTTTAAGCCCCACAAAGAATTGAACGAAAGCCAGAAAACAGCAGTTTCCATGGCTCTTGGTAGTAAAGATTTCTTTCTAATCCATGGTCCCTTTGGTACGGGGAAAACTTATACCTTAAGTGAAATTATAATTCAGGAAGTAAAAAGGGGGAATAAAGTCCTGGCAACAGCAGAGAGCAATGTGGCAGTTGATAATCTCGTTGAAAATCTCAAAAATATCGTTAAAGTCGTGAGATTGGGACATCCTTCAAGAATAACTCATTCACTAATAGAAACCTCACTCTTTTATTTGCTGGAGAAAGATGAGAGATATGAAGAAGTAAGAAAACTTCGCCAGGAAATGGAAAAGCTTATTGAGCTGAGGGAC
>QNDO01000233.1 GCA_003644895.1 Candidatus Hydrothermota bacterium
CAAAAAAGCTTTTGCCGCTTCCGCTTGCAGCTGATACAACACAGTTGTAATTTCCAGGGCTGTCAAAAAGATCTATGTACATTATTTCACCTCTCCTCGAGAAAACTATTTCAGCCGGTGTTTTTGTCCCTTTCCAATCTCCTACAATAGGAACAAGGTGAGGGCAGTTGGAACTGAGGACTGTTTTACCTCTCTGCAAAAATCTTGATATGTAAGGTTCATAGGCCATTGGTAGAGCCTTTAAGAAGACAGTGGCTTTAACGCTTGTTTCCACCTGTGGAACATAATTGCATAGTTTAAGTAATGTTAAGACCTTATTTTCAGCTTCTTTAGCTTCTCTGATGCTTTTGGTGAAGGTAACATAGGTTAGGTAAGTTTTGATAAACGTTTCCCCTCTTTCTGCTCTGTCCAGTGCATAGTAGAGTTCTTCTGCAGCCTGTTTCACCTTTGGAAAGAATAAGGCAAGGGGTCCAGTAGCCTGCATGGTTTGTATTTTCTGCTTCTGAGAAATTGAGGCTTTAATTTTCTCCTGATCAGGTATATGGAAATTTACCGTTAGTAAAAAAGGATATGTGATTCTTCTTTGATCATTGAAAATATCCCCTGTAATAGGAGCTCTCATATCCGGGTTATCAGGTGGGAGCTTTGATGTTATCACAGAGAGGTACCTGTCTCCCAATGTCATGGAATGTTTTTCTACATGTAAGGATGTATAGAGGATTTGGTCTCTTATTGGGTACTTGGGATTGTATGAAAATTCTACCGGCACACCGTTCAGGATTTCAGTAATAAGACTTAAAAAATCTTTCAGTTCCAGAATTTTGGGTTTTAGTTCAAGTGATCCAAGAGTAGTGAAAAATGCTTCTCTCAGGTGGGCAAATTTCATTATCTCATCTTCATCGGGAACTTTTTTGTAAAATACCCTCAGTGTGAAAAAGTATCTGTACCTTAAAGGTCTGTATGGGGAATCCTTAAAAAACCCCTCTTTCCTGGATAAAATAAACTCCTTCCTCATGCCTGCGAGGGTTTTGCCCAATTCTCCCCTTTTAAGTGAAGCCCATTTTCCTATAAGTGGTTCAACATTAGGACTAGCATAAACAATGAACTGAAGGGCAGTATCTGGAGGCACCGGGTAGGTGAATATATTTTCCAGGATAGATGCTATATTGTTTATTGTTATTTCATCAATACCACCTGCTGGTAGTGGTTCAAACTCAATAATAGAAGCAAGCGATTGGTCAACCATTAAAAAGGTTCTGGTCCCTTCGTGGTAAGCAAGATAAGGTAAGAATTTACTTAATTTCTCTCCTTTATCTGATAGAGCCTTCCACAATTTTAAGCTCACTGCTGTTCCCATATTTACTCCTCAGTTTTTTGTAAGTTTTCATTACCTTTAATGCATATTTCTTTCTCAAATTAGGATTCATACTGTGGTATCTACCTACAGTATCCCATGAATAGCCGTATTTTTTAAAAAGCTTTGAGAGGATGTAAGCTGTAGCAAAAGTTGCATAGGTTGGGTCTGACAAAAGCCTTGCTCTATTTAGATTTAGCTTTTCAATCCAGAGGGTGTTAATTTGAGTATGGCCATAATCAGCTGTCCCATTCTTATTAATTCGGATTACAGGCCTCATATTGCTTTCAACTATTGAAATAGCCTCCAGCAATAAAGGATCAATTCCGTATCTCCTTCCAGCTTTGATAAAGCCGAAGTTGTCAGTTAAAAGTGAACACACAAGTAAAATCATCATTTCTTAGGTGGTTCTTTAGGTTCAATATACCAGTGAGCCCTTGTAACTGTGGTATAGATATAGTGGCCTTCTATCAGGTGATCATTAACAATATGTGGAGCGATCCATATCCTGAGAACTTCTTCTTGAAATCTTACCGGATATCTGACCTCACTGTAAGGCGCTGTTACTTTCTGGAAAATAACTTTCTGAGGCCTTTTATAGTACTCTTCAAGTACACCCTTGTTATGAGCGCTACAGCTTATGAATATTATGAATAGAATTAATATGTGAAGGATCCTTCTCATATTATGCTCCTTTCATATTTTAAGATCTTCAAGAAATACTATATCTGCTATGGTGCCTGCTTCCACTTCTACGACAGGAATAATTTTTGAGGCTTTTTTCATGTAGTATTCAGATATTGTTCCTGCTGCAGTAGATATTCCACTTGCAGCTGCTACTTTTGCAATATTGTTTTTATCTATTGTGGTGGTAGTCTGCCCAAAAGCATTTTGAGTAACGCTTGTATAAGCAAGACTTACAGCCTGCCCTACACCTGAGGCAAAACTTGATACTATTGCATAGGCCAAATATTTTCCGCTTCTATCGTGTACTTTCCCTCTAATACCATATTTTCCATCATCGCCTACTACCCATCCTTTTATTTGTTTCGTAATTACTGTATCCTCGTAAAGAAAACTTATCTTTTCTAACCTTATAAAAGCACTCTTAGAGCTTTCATCTCCAACTGCTGAGCCTATGATAAAACTGCCTATAAAACCCTTTCTCTCTTTTGGGGTGATGATAGGACTTATAACTTCCATTAGTACAGGGATCTCAGGCCCTTCGCATGGTGCATAAACTCCTGCAAGGAATCTGACCCTTCCAAAGGATCCTGCGGGGACAAGAACTTTACCTGCTTGTTCAGTGCCTGGGGGGAGCACAGGCATTGTTGTATCGCTGCTTTTCATACTCTGTGGTTCCACAACCTTTATTTTGCTATGTTTTTTTTCTATCGGTGCTTCTCCGGGGGGTAATCCTTCCTGTATTTC
>QNDO01000234.1 GCA_003644895.1 Candidatus Hydrothermota bacterium
AATTAGCATGGTTTGTTGCTATTTTCATAATCCATGTTTTCAAGGAGGATTCACCTCGGAATTTTCTCAGATTTTTGTAAATTTTTAAAAATACCTCCTGGGTTAGATCAAGCGCTTCTTCGGAGCTCCCTGTTTTCCAGTACATGTAGTTGTAAACCATATCCCTGTATTCTCTGTAAATTTCGGTAAAATCTCTATCCATTATTTTATAGACTCATAGCCCCCTGCATTTGTTCCACTTGATTTTTATTTTTTTTGCTTTATATTTTTTCTATGATAAATAAGAAAGGGTTTATATTCAAGGGGTTATCCCATATATATAATTTGGGATTACAATTGTGGTATCTCTATGACAATATCAGGGATAAATATGTACTTCCAGGATACACTATCTCCGTAGGTAATTTGACAGTTGGAGGGGCAGGTAAAACACCTCTGGCCCTTTTTATAGCAGAAAAACTTGCTGAGAGGTACAGAGTGGCCATTTTATCGCGCGGTTATAAAAGAAAATCCAAAGGCATTTTGGTACTAGGACCAGAAAATGTTAGACTCACATGGAAAGAGGTGGGAGACGAACCATATCTCCTCTGGAAAAAAACCGGAGGGAAAATTCCCGTAATTGTTGGTAAAAATCGAGAAGATGCAGCTGATCTTGCCATAAGTCTCTTCAAAACGAGAATATTTATACTGGATGATGGTTTTCAATACCTTCGGGTTAAAAAGGATAAGGAGATCCTTCTTTTTGATTGGAAAACACTTCATAATGGTGATTATCTTCTACCCTATGGAAGGATGAGAGAGCCTTGGAAGGCAGTGAATAGAGCCGATATTATTGTGATTAACTTTAAAAATATTCCTCTTGATGAGAATGTAGTAGAAAAAGTGAAAATGTGGGGAAAACCCTATTTCTTCATGAGGTATATACCTGTAAGTTTATATAATTACTATGGAGAGAAGATGAATCTTGATGTACTTAAAGATAGAGAAATTGCCCTTTTTTCAGGAATAGCAGATCCTGAAAGTTTCGAAGAAATGGTGAAGAAACTGGGTGCAAAAATAGTTAAGAAACTCTTTGTAAGGGACCATGGTTTGGTGAGTATAAAGAAATTAAGAGAACTTCAACGGGCAGCAGAGTACATTATCACTACCGAAAAGGACCTTATAAAATATCCTGGGATTAAAAATCTGTTTGCCCTTGAGATAAAACCTGAGATTAATAGAGAAGAAGAATTTTTGAGGCTTATTTGGCCTAGCTTTTAAATTTCACATGTAAATAAATACCACAGGTAAGAAATATTAAGTTGGGTAACCAGGCTGCAATAGCTGGGTTAACTTTACCGGCATGTCCCAGAGACCTAAATGCCTGTAGGATTCCCCAATAAATAAAAGCAAGTGATACTGCAAGACCAAAACTGTAAGTCTTGCCTTTTCCTTTTAAAGAGGCTGCCATGGGCAGTGTGAAGAAAAGAATGATTAGAACCGCGAAAGGGAAGGAAAAGCGGGTATAAAATTCTACGAGTTCCTCCGTATAATCAAGACCTGATCTTTTCTTTTTAGTGATAAGTTTAAGCAGTTCACGTCCTGACATTTCTTCTAAATCATGCCTTCTCTTTAAAAATTCAAAGGGAGATACGTTAAAGGTTAAATAAACCTTTTCAGGATAGAAATAGATGGTATCCTCCAAATCTCCTATAATTCTTTCTGTAACATTGTAGAATACCCAGACACTATCTTTTGTATAACGTCCTGTTTCTGCATCTATACGAATTTTTGGTTTTTTACCTTTAAAAATATAAACAGTTAAGCCCTTTGCAATGTTCTGCCTCCTATCTATTAGCCTGAAAAAGAACAGTTTGTCGTCTTCAAGAAAACTGAAGTTGGATGCACGAACTGCACCGTATGGGGTGCGCCTTTTTTCAATCTCTACTTTTTTAATATACGAGGCTTTTCGCATTCCCGAGTAAGAAAGGTATTCATTCACCGAAAAAGTAATGATAGTATTCAGTACTCCTATAAAAATAAGAGGGAGGAAAATTCTTCGAAGGTTAATACCAGCGGCCTTTAAGGCGAGTAATTCGTTCCTTCTTGCCATTTCTCCCAGCGAGAAAAAAATAGCCAGCAAGTGACCAATGGGAAACATGAGTACAAAAATGTAAGGAATCTGGTAAAGGTAAAAACTCAGAATCTGAGAGGGGGTTGCTCTGTTACCGACAAAACTATCTATTCTCTCAAAAAAATTGACAACTATAAAAATAAAAATGCTACCAAGGGTAAAGATAAAAAGTAATTTAAAAAATTCTCGTATGACATACCGGTCAAATATTTTCATTAATTTTTATAAGACATAAAAGGTAGAAATTACGTAAGATGTACCGAGTTCTCTGTGAGAACCAAAAGATACATTAATTCCCCATGAAGGGGTTTTGAGAGCAAGTCCCATGTAAATTCTTCTTTCCCGTAGTCCAATTCTGACTCCAAATCCCCTGGAGAACCACATCTCAGATCCGATCACAAAATCCTCATGATCACCATTTTTTTCGTATCCATAGATCCAGTTTACACTGCTTGGTTTGTTGATATTTATCTGCGCGGATAATAAAGGGTTGCTTTCTTCTCCTGACCCTACAACAGCTATGTCCGGAGAAAGAACATTGAGATGAGAAAATGAAAGTGTAAAAATACTGTAAGAATATGAAAGGCCGTAATCCACTGAAAAAACCCTTTTAGTTAGGTTATCCTCAGGAGCTTTAATTTCAATCATTCTTGCAC
>QNDO01000235.1 GCA_003644895.1 Candidatus Hydrothermota bacterium
CAAAAAAAGGTCACTAAAAAATAAATAAAAAAAGAGGAGGGGTTTATTCTCCTTTCTTCTCCTCTTCAGCTGGTTTTTCTTCTTTTTCCTCTGCTGGTTTCTCTTCAACTTCTTCTTTACCCTTTCCTTTCATTGCAAAGTAGGCTATAACAATAACTATAATAACTACTATCACTGCTATGAGCAACCAAGACATTCCACTGGGTGCTGGTGGTACCGTGGTTGTGGTTGGTGCTACTGTGGTTGTTGGTGCTACTGTTGTGGTTGGTGCTACTGTTGTGGTTGGTGCTACTGTTGTGGTTGGCGCACCAGCTAATACGGTAAGTGTCTCTTCAGCTGTATGATACCTAGACTTATCAAGGACAATTCTATAATCTCCCGCCTCTGTGGGAGTAAACTTAAAGATTCCATTTTCATCTGTCATTCCATAAGCTACCTTTTTATCACTGAAATACACATCAACATCTACCTTCTTCACAGGATCTTTGGTATCTTTATCAACGACTGTTATTACTACTTCGGTATTTACATATGCATCAGTAGGTAAGGTTACATCAAAGTATTCTCTGGCTCTGCGTGTCTTGATAGTAGTGGTAGTGGCGGTTGATACGGTTACGGTTGTATCACCATATGTGGTAGGATTTGTTGCTCCACCATAATCTACACTACCTGAGAATGTCGCAGTTCCTGATGCATCCTCTGGAACTATAATTTGATAGGTAATGCTCCGATCTTCTACCTGATGATCGCTATCACATGCAGGTGATGGGCAGAATAACCATTCAATCTTATCCTCTGATGCAAAATAAGTCCCAGTTGGCGAAATTGATGACTCTATAACTGTCCATCCTGCCGGAACATTCTCTGTTACACCCACAGCATTTGGTGGATTAGCTTCATCGATTTCCAGTGAGATGGTTACTGTAAAGCTTGAACCCGGTGCCGCTGTTGATGGAAGGTTTCTGACAGCATATGCAGGATAGGACGGTATCGTCGTGGTTGTGGTTGTAGTAGTAGTGGTTGTTGTAGTGGTTGTTGTAGTAGTAATGGTTGTGGTTGCCCCCGTTATAGTTACTTCTGTATCACCAAGGATATCATAAGGATCAATAGTGCCGATATCCACTGTGCCAGAGAATGTTGCAGTTCCTGATGCATCAGCTGGTACAGTAATCTTGTAGGTAATGTCCTGATCTATCACCGGATAACCCATTGCCCAGAAAATCCATTCTATACTGTCTCCTTGGTCGACTCCACCTAGTGATATATCCGATACAGTCCAGCCAGAGGGATAATTCTCTGTCACTCCACAAACGTTAGGAACATCATCTTCATCAACATCCATCGTTAAGGTCACTGTAAATGTTGAACCTGGTGCTGCACTCGAAGGTAGTTCCCTAGTAACCGTAGGGGCCGCTGCAAAAACACTCGGTGTCAAAATCAAAAACACTCCAATCAGAAATATTGTGCTAGATTTTTTTACGTCCATTTTTTTAACCTCTTTTTTTAGATTACATATTTTCATTTTTATCCTCTTAAAGATCTACTTATCGAATTTAATGATCACGACTTAAAAAAATAAAAATAAAGGAGGATGAATCCCCTATAAACGAATTCATCTACTCCTTCACTTGTTCCTTAGCTTGGTGGATATGTCGTTGGGTCTGCCCAGGAATTAATTAGGTCTATGACATACTCTAGATCCAAAGTGCCTGCTGCCCAATCATTTATAGCATCAACGACCTCTTCTAATTCTACTGTATCACATGGTGGAGTATTTCCTGGCATGGTACATGCTGCTACTTCATTCACTGCCCCTGGCGTGGGTGTGTCAAATGTTGTAAAGTCTACATTATCCACATCTGTATCTGCACCATTTGGATATCTGCCCGTTGACTGGCCTGAAGCTGGTGCTGGTGCGTTATCTGCTGTATTTCCGTCATCATAGTTACCATAGGCTACTTGATCGACAATTGTTGCTGTGGTGTCCTTTAGTACAATTATATCTCCGTCATTATTCAATGTGAATGTAAAGTCTGTTCCCTTTGTAAGTACTAGGTAGTCAAGTGATGCAAGAGTTCCACTTAGTGTAGCTGGAGTAGCTGTATTATCTTCGATTGTCCAGCCGGTAAGATTAGCATCTGTATCTCCCTTGTTGTAGAGTTCGATCCACTCCTCGCCACTACTTGGGTCAGATACAAATTCATTTATCACTACAACCGCCCCTATGGGTATCGTGGTTGTGGTTGTTGTGGTTGTGGTTATTGTGGTTGTTGTAGTTGTTGTTACTTCTGTTAAAACATTTATATACACATAATCACTAGTTGTCCATCCTTCCTTAACTGCCCAGATTGTCCAAACTCCTGCTTCATCAGGAATCCATACATAAGTTCCATCTGTTGCCATCCATGTATCTATATTACCATGAGGATCTTCTATTTTAACTATTGAGTTTTCCACTACTTCATTTGAGGAACCTGATGGTCTTACATATAAAGTCACTTCGGTTCCTATCCCCACTAATGATGGTGTATAATCTACAGCCAACTTCTTTGTAGCACCTATCGTCTTTGTTGTTCTTATTCCATTTATCCATATATAAAGTGTATCTGCTACCGTTGGTCCCAGTTTTAATGTTACTAAGCCATTACCGTCTGTTATATTTGACGCCATTGTAGTATTGGTGGAATTCGTCACCGTAACATTCAATCCATGAAGTTCTTGACCAGATCCTTCACATGCCTTTACCGTTATATTCACTGATGTGTTTG
>QNDO01000236.1 GCA_003644895.1 Candidatus Hydrothermota bacterium
CATTTTCAGAATACTGTTAGCCAACACTTTAAATATTTACTATTTTTTTTCTTACAGGGCGTTTAAGATGCCTGACTTCGGGGGAAATGATAAGATTTTGGAAAGCATTAATTCGGGGGTCCTTTATAAAACAAATGGGCGGAGGAGGACTTGAACCTCCGACCTCCGGTATGTGAGACCGGCGTTCTCGCCACCTGAACTATCCGCCCATGTAATTTATATTATAACCTAAAATTTTTTCCAGTTCAAAGCCTTGTTAAAAAACTTGACTAAAGTTTATATTGGGTAGTAAAATTATTACAATTTGGAATATTACATGGGGATAAATGATTTGAGATGGCGCATTACTGTAGCCATTTGACATCATCCGAGAAATAAAAGGAGGGTTTTATAAAGTTTTATTCTCCTTTCTGCACACAAAAATTAAAAAAAATACCTATATATAATTGTAGGAAGGTGAAATTATGGGAAATTCATATGGATATGGTAATGGTAACCCCTCACAAAAAGAAGTGAGGGAGCTGCGTAAAAAACTGAAAGAACTTGAGCAGGTCGAGGAAAAACACAGGAAGCTGATAAATCAATTGAAGACCCAACTGGAACATTATGAGTATATGCTCAACAGAATAAGAAATTATGCTATTTTAATGCTTGACCCCCAGGGTTACATAATAAGCTGTAACAACGAGGTGGAGAATTTGCAGGGGTATAGAAAGGATGAGCTTATAGGGAAACATTTTTCACTTTTCTATACAGATGTAGACGTAGATAGAGGGAAACCTCAGAAAGAGTTACAGATGGCACTGCAGAAAAGTATTATAGAAGATGAAGGATGGCGGATTAAAAAGGATGGTTCTCGTTTCTGGGCAAAGGTGGTGCTAAGTACGGTGAGAGATAAAGATGGCTATCTTATAGGATTTGTAAAAGTAGTTCAGGATCTCACCAGGAGAAAGAAATTGGAGGAAGAACTACGGGATGCAAAAGAAAGGTTTGAGGGCATTTTAAATTCTGTTAACGACATGATTTTTGTACTGGATAAGGAAGGGAAGTTTGTGTTTTATCATTCACCCGAAAATATGAGACTCTACCTTCCTCCGGAGAAATTCATGAATAAGAGTTATTCAGAAGTTCTTCCCCCATATCTTGTGGAGCAGACTAAGATTGCCATTGAAGATAATCTGGAAGGTAAAATCGCGGAATTTGAATATTCACTGCTCTTTAACAGGGAAGAGCGCTGGTTTTATACTGTTATGTCTCCCATGATGAGGAATGGGGAATATGTAGGCTCAGTGGCAGTGATAAGAGATATTACAGGGTTAAAACAGAATGAACAGAAATTGAAAAGACTCGTCAGGATTCTCGAGGTTTTGAGCCAGGTGAATGGTGTTCTGGTACGTTCCAAAGAGGAGAAAAAACTATATGAAAGGGTGTGTGAGATTATTGTAGAAACTGGTGGATATCGGGCGGTGGCCATAAGGTATCTTTTGGGAAGGAACATATTGAGAGTAATATCCAGTAAGGGGTGTGGTGAAGATCCCCAAGGAACCGCTGATTTTTATATTGATAAAAAACAATCCCATCCTTTTATCTACGCTCTGAAACAGGGTAAACCTGTTATCTTAAGAAATATCCAGGAAAGCAAAGAATTTCCCACCATAAGGCAGGAGGCCAAGCATCTGGGCTACAAGAGCATGGGCGTCTTTCCTTTAATTATGGAAAATAAGGTTAGGGGTATAATAAGTATTTATTCAGATGAGTCCTTTGTTTTCACAGATGAAGAGGTGGAAGTCCTCACAGAAGTTGCAGAAGATCTTTCCTTTGGTATCCTGCATCTAAAAAGAGAAAGGGAGAGGAAAAAACGTGTGAATGAGGAAAGAAGGAGACAAAGGAAAATTGTGAGGTATCAGGAAGCCCTGCTTGAATTGAGAGAAGCTGAAGATATGGATTTTGAAAATTTTGTTAAAAAAATGACTGAAATTGACGCCAAGACCTTGAGGGTAGAAAGGGTTGGAGTATGGTTTCTGGAGGAAGAGAGAGGGGATTTAGTTCTGAAAGACATGTATTTGTTAAAAGAGAATAGACATGAAAGTGGAACGAAATTGGATATCCTAAAATTTAAGAGATATTTTAAATCTTTGAAGAATAACAGAGCTCTTATTATAAAAGATGCATTAAAAGATTCCCGGGTATCCGAATTACTAGACGAATATATTGTACCTCTTGATATCAGATCCATGCTAGAAATTCCACTGAAAATCGGCGGTAAACTGGTGGGTGTCATCTGCCACGAGAAGGTGGGGAGAAGGAAGAGATGGGATACTCAGGATATAGAATTTGCCATTTCCATGGGAGAGTTACTCGCCAAGGCCATAGAAAGGAGTAAAAGAAGGCAGGCGGAACGGGAAATAGGGAAATTGGCAGAAGCTCTGGAGAATGCACCTGATTTAATTTATATAACAGATAAAACCGGCCGCATAGAATATGCCAACAAAGCAGTGGAAAAAATACTGGGGTTTAAAAAGGAAGAATTCACAGGGAAAATGCCCTTTGAGGTTTTAATACCCGTTGCAGAAAGGCTAGATAAGGCATTTTTTCAGAAAATACGGAGAAAAATGAATGCTGGAAAAACAGTATCCCAGTTGTTTGCTATAAAAAATAAAAAAGGAGAGATTCTCTACTTTGATTCCACCATAACCCCAGTGCGTAATGCTCAAGGAGAAATACTTCATTTCATATACCTGGGGAAGGATGTGACAAAGGA
>QNDO01000237.1 GCA_003644895.1 Candidatus Hydrothermota bacterium
ATATGGAATTCACCCCAAAAAGTTTAAAAATAGGAAAACATATTTTTTACTTATAGGAGAAATTCCCTTTATTTCATCGCCTCTGTCACAACTTATGAAGGATCGTCAGCTTTACCAGGAAATAGTGCTTAAGAGATTCTACCCATACCATAATATTGGAAGTGGAATTATTGGAACAATGGGAAAAGATAGAGCTTTAGGGGGTCTTGAATACAGTATGGATTTCTGGTTAAAGGGAAAAGAGGGTGTAGACTATTATTATAGAGATGCCAAAGGAAATGTCTTGAAATTTCCTCAGCTTGACTTCAGACCCCCAAAAAAGGGGAAAAATCTAATAATAACCCTGGATTTTGACCTTGAAGATTATATTTACCAGCTCCTCAAAAAAACAGTAAAAGAAAAGAAAGCTAAAGGTGGCTTTGTAATAGTCACAAATCCACAAACAGGAGAAGTGCTGGCCCTTGTGAATTATCCCACTCACGACCCAAATGATGCTAAACCTACGAAAAACAAAGCTATAGAAGACCCATATGAGCCAGGATCTACTTTTAAAATTGTTCCTTATACTTATGCTTTTATGAACGGTATCATCTCCCCAAATGATTCTGTTGAAACCGGAGAGGGGTACATAGTAGTAGAAGGGAAAACAATACGAGATGTACATCCGCTTGGGAAAATCTCCTTTAGGGATGCCATAATTTACTCTTCCAATGTAGCGGCAAGTAAACTGGGACTTTTAATCGGTCCAAAGGGACTCTATACCATGGCTCAGAACTATGGAATAGGTGCACCTACAGGCTCCATACTCCAAGGTGAATCCTTTACCCGACTTAAAAAACTTTCTGAATGGAAAAAATCATACACAGCTAATTTTGCTATGGGATATGGCATACTCGTTAACGGCCTGCAGATGGCCATGGCATATGGAGCTATTGCTAATGGGGGTATACTTTATGCTCCAAGGTTTATATTAAACCATCATGAACCTGTTTTTATACGGAGGGTTATGCCTCCCGAAGTGGCCGACACCATGAAGAATATACTGGAAGATGTGGTTGAAAAAGGTACAGGGCGCAGGGCTCACATTCCAGGCATTGCTATATGTGGAAAAACTGGCACATCCAAAGTGTATGATCCATCTCGAGGGCGCTATGATTCCAGAAGAATTATATCGTCTTTCATCGGGTTTTTCCCTAAAAATAAACCACAATATCTTATATATGTGGTTATCTTTGAGCCTCAGGGACCACCATATACTCTCTACGGCGGGCAGATTGCTGCTCCTCTTTTTAGAGAAATAGCCGAATTTCTAATAAAGGGGGATACTTATGCGGCTCTATAAGTTGGCTGAAGGATTTAAAGTGAAAGGCGGTGACACAGAAATCACTGGAATAGTGTACGATTCAAGACTTACAAAAAAAGGAGATTTGTTTATTGCTTTAAGGGGTAGAAGATTTGATGGTCATGAATTCATAGGGGATGTGATTAAAAAAGGTGCACATGCCCTGTGTGTTGAAAAAGATGAAAATTACCCTATACCATATATTCTTGTAAAAAATACCCGAGAAGCAATGGGTATTCTAGCTGCTCGTTTTTATAATTACCCTTCAACCAGAGTAAGAACCATTGCAATAACAGGTACTAACGGGAAAACGACAACAGCATTTATAATTAAAGATATGCTTGAATTTATGGGAGAGAAGGTAGGGCTCCTCGGGACAATACATTATTGCAATGGTGAAATATGCAGAGAAGCCGAAAGAACAACACCAGAATCTGTGGATATCCAGAGATTTTTGAAAGAGGCAGAAGATACAGGATGCAGATTTTTTGTTATGGAGGCATCTTCTGCTGGTATTGAAGAAAAAAGACTGGTTGGTACACAGATACACACTGCAATATTCACAAATTTTTCAAGAGAACATTTAGAATATCATGGAACTATGGAAAACTACTTAAACGCAAAACTAAAACTGTTCAGAGAATACTCACCTGAGTATTCCATTATAAATGAGGATGATCCCCATGCTTCACTATTCAAGGAAAATCAAAAAAATGTTTTTACCTTCGGGTTCAGTGAAGGAGCTGATATTAGAGCAGAGATTAAAACCATAAGTCTTGATGGTACACTTCTGAATCTCCACGGACTCATTGAAGAAGAGAACATATATCTGCCTATCCCTGGAAAGTTTAACGTTTACAATATGATGGCTGCTTTACTCACTCTCCATGTATTAAAGATACCTGTAAAAGAGAATCTCAAAGCTATAATTCAAAGCATAAAGGGGATCCCTGGTAGATTCGAGGTACTTAAGGGTTCAAAATGTGATATCAATGTTATCATCGACTACGCACATACTCCTGAAGCCCTTGAAAATTTACTGGAATCTATCCGAACTTTTAGAAAGAAAAGGGTCATTACGGTATTTGGTGCAGGTGGAGATAGAGATAGGGGGAAAAGACCTCTATTTGGGAATATCGCAGAAAAACTTAGCGATTTCATGGTAATAACATCGGATAATCCAAGAAATGAAGATCCGGAGAGTATCATTCAGGATATTATTGCTGGAATTAAAGGAGCAAATTTTATCACTATAATCGACAGAAAGGATGCTATATACTATGCTATTGAACATGCTCAGCCAGGGGATATAATAGTAATTGCAGGTAAAGGACATGAAACCTATCAGGAAATTAAGGATAAAAAATACCCCTTTAGTGACAAAGAAATCTCACTGGAAGCA
>QNDO01000238.1 GCA_003644895.1 Candidatus Hydrothermota bacterium
GGAATATAATCTTAAGGATTTTAAAATTCCAACTTTTCAAGATAAATTGACTAAAACTGAATTTTCAAATTATTGGAAGAAAGCAGGTTTCTTTTTTAAAGATGTTAAAATCAATGTAATCATGCCGGATAGATTTAATAGGGAGATAGAGCAGTTTAATAATAAATCTATAGTCGATTTTAAGGGCTTCATGGAAGTAGCAAACCAATTAATTTATGAGGATGGATATCATGTATTATGCGGGAAAATTGGAGGAACAGAGCATTATTCTCGCTTTTTTAAGGCTCTAAATTTAAATTTTAAAATAATTAAAGAAAGAAGAGTATACTCAGAATATCTTCTTAATGGAAGGCATCATGTGTATTTTCTTTTAAATGGAGACGAAATGTATTTACCCATAATGCTTGCTAGTATTATTGGTAAATACATTAGAGAGCTTTTTATGCTGGCTCTTTCCAGGAAACTGGGGTTTAATACTGAAATTCCATATGCATCAGGATATAGACATGATCAAAAAACCTATGAATTGCTAAAAATGCTCAACCATGATGACAAAAAGAAATGGGTTAGAATACGGTAGGAGGATGATACTCCCCTACTCTTTTTAGTTTACAAGATTATAATACGAGATATCACTGAGAAACTTTTCTGTTTTATTCTTAAGAAATAAACACCACTTTTCAGATTACCAGGAATTGTTACTTTACGCTGGCCAGCATTCATAAATTCGTGAACAATAATTTTTATTCTTCTACCTTCAACATTAAATAATTCCAATGTGGTGAAGCCGCTCTCTGGTAATGCAAATGTAACTTCCCTGCCATTAAGATGTACAATTTTATCAACGATTTTGATATTGGTTGAGTTTCCAGTATCTCTTTGTTCTTCGAATATAGGAGACGTGACCAGAATTACTCTTTCACTATAAGGGTTTTCATCAGGGTCATTGGAGTATATAAGAAGAGTATCTTCATATATTGAATTTATAAGAGTGGTATCTACAATAACTGATACGATCTGGGTATCACCAGGTGCCAAGGAGAATATCTTAGGTGATACATTAACAATCCATACTCTGTGTTTTTCAATATTATTTACACTTAGTGTAGCGGTACCGTTGTTTATCACATAGAAGCTTCCAGTTACAAAATTAGTATGTTGGGGTGTAGCATTCACTGCCGCAAGAGCGTCCAGCATTCCGCTTCCGTAATAGTTATCTTTGCCAGAAGTTCCAAGATCGTAGGCCGTAGTTTCTAGAATACTATCGATCATTGCGATTGGTAAATCGGGGTTTTTTTGAAGCATTAGAGCTACAACACCAGCCACATGAGGACATGCCATGGAAGTTCCGGTCCACCCACTCACATATCCATTGTTAGTGCTGTAATCTAAGGAAGTTATGCCAGGTGTACCTCCAGGAGCAGCGATATCAGGTTTCATAAGACCGGGAGGATATGGATAGTCGCTGTAATGGGTAGTATTCCATTCTGTTGGTCCATAACTGGAGAAACTGGCCCTTGAACTATCCTGATTCAGGGCACCGACAGCAATTACTGCGTTTTCGCCTCCACCATAGTCACCATTCCCATTCCGTGGGTTCCAGGGAGGAGGAACATCTGCTGGTGAATATATATCTTGTGGAAGTGTATAATGGTAATCCCCATCTCCTTCTGAATCGTACAGATCTCCATTTCCTGCTGCAACAATCCATGGGACCCCTGCAGCGTAAAGATTTGCTGCTGTTTGTCGCGACCAGTCCTTAATATAGTCATTGGGATCGGGAAATCCTGCGGACATAGAAAGAAGGTCAGCATTATGATCAAGCGCGAATTGAACTGCCTGACCCATCATGGTGTTGTCCCCATTACCAGAATCATCGAAGATTTTTAACGCCATTATTATGGCATCCGGTGCCACACCTGTTTGTGTTCCTGCGGTTCCATCACCGGCAATAGTCCCTGCAGTGTGAGTACCATGACCATTAACATCTATAGGTTCATTGTCATTGTTACCAAAGTCATATCCATGATTTGGGTAAGCAGACCCACCATCCCACATATGATCCTGTAAATCGTAATGGTTATAATTTACACCAGTATCAAGATGCGCAACGAGCACTCCTGATCCAGTGTATCCGAGGCTCCATACACTATCTGCTTTAATTGCAAGAATGTTCCAGACAATAGCTTTATCTTTCTCAGCTGATTCAAATTCAATTATTTGAGAGTTTAAATATTTCGTACCGAAGAGTGTGAGCTTTTTGTTTTTAAATATATAACCTACATCTTCTCTATCAGCTATTTTTTCAAGTTCTTCTGGGGCAATTTCACAGGATACAGAATTATTTATCCAGAATGTTTTAATATTCCGCACCTTACCCTGAATTTCAAGATCCTTCAAGTACTGAAGAAGGGATTTCTGTTCCTCCTGAGCGAACTCTTTCAGGATTTTAGCCACTTCATGTCGTCTTCGTAAGCGAGGGAAAATGGAAAATTTTTCCTTTAAATAACGGTAATTTAACTTTTTCTTTAACGAAATTGTTACTGGTATGAGAGATTCCTTTGCAGTTTTGATCTCTGTCATTAATTCTGGCTCTATCTTAGGTAAAATTATATCATAGGAAAATTGAGAGCATTGAACTTCTTTGCTTGTAAGGTCTATATAGAGTGGATTAGGTGTTGCTATTATATCAGGAGTCCCCATCTCGACATAGGTTACAAAGGCAAGAATA
>QNDO01000239.1 GCA_003644895.1 Candidatus Hydrothermota bacterium
CCCTCTCTGTGTCCAAATTTACCTGGATGCCCGCTTTTTCGTGCAAAATGACCATCAAGAGCATCAGTTGCCCATGCAAATAGAACAAGGGACATGAAATAATCGAAGGTTGTTCTCCCGCCAAGTGCAAGGACAAATAAAAAAAGAGAAATTATAAGCCTTAAAAAAGTTAATATATCAGCAATAATATATCCTTTTTCATAAATATAACTCATTATTTAATTTTATTGGATTCCCCTAAAACAGACAATAATTGATAAAACGCAGTTATTTGAATATAATCTTTTACATGAAAAAACTGGAATTTGGTAAACGCACTCTCATAATGGGCATTCTCAATGTGACCCCTGACTCTTTTTATGATGGGGGAAAATACAGCATCTGGGATAGAGCTGTGCAACGTGCTGAGAAAATGCTGGAGGATGGCGCTGATATTATAGATATTGGAGGTGAATCTACCCGTCCCGGAGCAGAGCCAGTATCATTGGAAGAAGAACTTGATAGGGTTATTCCCGTAATTGAAGCAATCAGAGATTTTCCCATCCCAATTTCTATTGATACTTATAAGGCAAAAGTGGCTGCAGAAGCCCTGAAACATGGAGCCTCTATAGTTAATGATATTTCGGGTTTGAGATTCGATCCAGAAATGGCCAAAGTTGTTGCCAAATACAATGTTCCTGTAATCATTATGCATATAAAAGGAACCCCGAGAGATATGCAGAAAAATCCCCACTACGAAAATGTAGTTGAAGAGATAAAGAATTATTTTATAAAACAAGTTGATTATGCTATCTCTTTTGGTATAAAAAGGGAAAACATAATTTTAGACCCGGGTATAGGTTTTGGGAAAAAATTGGAACATAATATTGAAATTTTGAGAAACATTAACGAGTTTAAAAAATTAGGTTTTCCTCTTTTAATCGGACATTCTAGGAAATCCATGATAGGAATGATACTTGATGGAATTCCCCCCGAAGAGAGACTGTATGGGACCCTTGCTATAAGTTCTTACTGCATAATGAACAAGGTTCATATCATTAGGGTTCACGATGTTAAAGAACACGTACACTTGAGAAAAATTTTAGAAGCCATTGTAGGAGCATGAGCACTGTTTTAATAGCTAAAAACTTAAGGAAGTCTTATGGAAATATTGAGGCTCTCCGGGGTATCTCATTCAATGTTAATAAAGGTGAAATCGTGGGTCTGTTAGGTCCAAATGGTGCTGGCAAAACTACAACTATAAGAATTATTCTGGGCCTATTAAATCCTGATGAAGGAGAAGTGCAATTGAATAACATTACACATGATGATATTGCCTTTATCCTTGAGAAGGACGGCCTTTTCGAAAAGCTGAGTGTCTATGAGAATCTTAAATTTTATGCAAAACTTTTTGGTCTGACGGAACCTTTTCATAAAATAGAGGAAATTACAGAACTTTTGGGGATAGAAGAACTGAAGGACAGAAAAATTGTAAATTTATCAAGAGGTCAGAGAAGAAAGGTTGTGATTTCGCGAGCTCTTTTAAAAAACCCAGATTTTTTGATTTTGGACGAACCTACCTCAGGACTTGATCCCATGGCACAAATTCAACTTCAGGATGTTATTCTAGAACTCAAAAAAAGAAATTCTTTAACTGTGCTTTTAGCTTCCCATAATCTTCATGAAGTTCAGCGAATCTGTGACAGGATTTTGATAATCAATAAAGGGTTACTTAAATTCGAGGGAAATACTAAAGAAATTAAAGATTCCAGAGAATTGGAGAATATCTTCAGGAGGGCTGTAGAGGATGAATAAGATTTTTGTACTATGTTTAAAAGAATTAAATGAACATTTTATACATAATAAAAGGATAATTATCAGCTTTTTGATATTAATATTTGCTTTCTCGCCCATTGTTTTTGGTATTTCGAGTCAAAATAATCCCATAGTCTTAAGGATTATTGCACTCATATTCTCTCTCTTGCCTGTGCAGCTGGGCATTATCTTTGCACTTCCTGTTATGATAGAGAGTTTTTACAGAGAGAAAATTAATGGAAGTATAGAATATATGTTAGGTTATAATTTAAGTTTAAAAGAATTGTGGCTGGGGAAAACACTGGGATTGACAATGGGAAGTTATCTGATATCGGTGCTTTTGATTATTATTTTTAATATCGCTTTGTTGTATAAAAGCAATATCTTACTTCTACAATTCTTTGGATTTTTTGCCTATTTAAACCTTCTCATTTTAAGTCCGATTGCTTTATTCTCTGTAATTGGCTTTTTCTCCATGCTTTATATGTTATTTAGGAATTATCAGATACCTCACTACATATTGTTCGCACTTGTCTTTTCCTCTTTTTTTCTTATATCAAAATTGAAACCCAGATCGCCCATGGTTTTTGAGATTATTCTAATATGCGGTATAGCCATTTTGATAACTGTGTCATTCATAATTGCCCACTTTATTACCCGAGAGAGAGTAATACTCTCCGCAGATTAAGGGGGTGAGGACATGAGAATATTTTTATTGTTCGTCATTATGAGCATTACTGCTTGCTCTCCAAAGGGTAAAAAAGAGATTTCTTCAGAAGAGAGGGCAGAAAAATATTTTTTCACGCAGGTTGAGAGGATAGATTCAATCGCCAGGGTGTTAGAGGAATTTAAAAAGAGTGAAGCTGGGCCATTTTCTGCACATAAATACCAGATGCAGTTAGCCAGATATGGTGAAAGGG
>QNDO01000240.1 GCA_003644895.1 Candidatus Hydrothermota bacterium
AGAATTTAACTACAAAAATCAGTTTTGCGAACTTTCTATTTTTCCAACGCCCGGAGATAGGTATTTATTTTATCAAGATAAAACTTAGCTTCTCTGTTTGCTGGATCCACTCGCAAAACCTGAAGGAAAACAGACTTTGCTTCCTTATATTTCCCTTCAAAGAAAAGTCTCTTTCCTCTGGAAAGAAGTTTGGAAATATCCGGTTTTGCTCTTCTAACCGGTTTTTTCTTCCTGAGACGTTTCTCTTTTTCAAGTTCAGCTTTTTTCTTAGCTTCGAGAATTAAAATATTAACTCTATCTACACCTTCCTTTGCTTCTCTATCGGTGGGGTCAATTTTAAGAACTGCCTTATAATATTTTAGAGCCTCTTCATAATCCTTGTTTCTCTCGCTTATAGTGGCTTTTGCTTTCAATTCGGCTATTTTCCTGTTTTTTGTTTCGACTATTCTGTCTTTCAAATCCTGTGCCTCAACTTCGTCAGGGAAAATTTTAATTGCGTTTTCAACCTCCCTTAACGCCAGGTCAAAATATTCTTTTTCCAAAAATTTCTTTGCTTTTTCTATATGATTAAGATAGGTTTTATATTCTCTACTATATTTTATCTTTATCGCCAGGGCTAATTTTTCCTTTCCCTCCGGAATCTCGATAAGCTTTACAAGCTTTTCATATTTTTTACCAGCATTTACTATAAAGGTGTAATACCCAGGTTTCAGTTTGAGAAGGAAACTTCCATCCATACTTATAGGAATAGGCTTGAAAGCATCTTCCTGGGAAGATACGGTTCCTGATGTTATTGGTTCTCCAGTTTCCACATTGTATACTCTGCCTGTCACGATAATATATTTGGGGCCAAAAAGTGCTTCCAAAGGCCTTGATACCCTGATGGCAAATATTGCATGGTCCGCAGTGAACTTTTCTGGAGTATAATCAGCATATTTCACGCCCATGGCTATTTCAATGCCATCCAGAGGAGAATAAGAGATTCCTAGATTTCTCTTCTGTGAGGGGTAAAATCCTTCCCAGAATAGTTTAAGCTTTTCGAGAGGCTGTACTTCAACACTCATATATAAACCGGGTAGCTTCATTCTTACTGGAGATGTTTCTGTAGCATATTTACCCAGCCCGATCCCGCCTGTAAAGGCGAGATATTTGACTGGAGTTACTCCCACCTGAGCAAAAAGAGGAATTCTTTCAAATAGAGATGCCGAATCTTCCACAATATTTTCAGTACCCTCCGATTCCATATCGGGTATTATAAGACCATCTATACCCCATGCAAGGTTGTATTTATCTGTAAAAAGAGGGGTATGAATAAAGCTTATTTCTACCCCTCTTTTCTGCGTTATAGCAAGGCCGGCCTTGAAGGCCTTGTAATATGCACCAAGATAGGCTCCAAATCCCGGATAAAGACCACTGTAAATCTCTGAAAGTCCGTGTTCCTTTAATTCTGCAGAGCCCAGCAGAGTAAATTCTAAATGAGGTTTATCCTTAGAAGAAAAAGCCTGAGGAATATCCATGGTATTTCCTGGCACAATAAGCTGTGCTCCAGCAAAAGAGAACATAAACGATAGGACCAATACAATTTTCACCCGCATCACCAACCTCCTGTTTATTTAATTTTAAATCAAATTTTGACTGTATGTCAAACTTTTTAAAATTTAATAATTATATTGTAATTGTAAGAGTAAAACGGTAGCTTTATAATATAATGGGAGGTAGAGTATGAAGGTGAAATATGACGGTAGAGAATATAAATTTGAAGGGAGGCTTAGAGGTAGAGATATAATACGTAAGTTGGGACTTAATACGGAGGCTGTCCTTGTGATAGTAGAAGGAAAACTGGTAAGTCTTGAAGATTATATTGACGGTGATAAAGAAATAGAAATTATTAAGGTTATTTCAGGGGGATAAAAAGGAGGAATAAAGATGAGAATGGTGGGAGAATATAAACTGCCTGAGGAGCTCTACTATCATCCTGAGCACCTCTGGGTAAGAGTGGAAGGTAACAAAGCCATCGTGGGTATCACAGATTTCAACCAGAAACTTGCTGGTGAGATATCCTATATAGAGCTCCCGGAGGAAGGAGACGAGGTGGAAAAGGATCAGGTTATAGGTTCATTTGAAACCGGAAAATGGCTTGGGAAAATATATGCCCCGGTATCAGGGACAATAACGAAAATAAACGAAGAGCTGGAAGATGACCCTGCCATCATTAATGAGGATCCTTATGGGAAGGGGTGGCTATTTGAGATAGAGATGTCCAACCCAGATGAAGTGAATGAACTTCTCTATGGAGATGCGGCTGTGGAATGGCAGAAAAAGGAGATAGAGAAACATGAGAAAAAGTGATGAAGAAATCAAAAAAGAGTTGCTGGAAAAGGCAAAAAAACCTGCTCAAGATGCCCTTAAATTGCATCCTTATTATAGTGGAAAGATAGAGACAGTTCCCAAAGTTCCTGTTAGAAGCGTTAAAGATTTTGCCATATGGTATACTCCAGGTGTGGCTGCGCCTTGTCGGGAAATCGAAAAGAACGTGGATCTGGTTTATGAACATACTGCTAAATGGAATACAATTGCGGTGGTTTCTGATGGTACGAGGGTTCTTGGCCTGGGAGATATTGGCCCCCATGCAGCCATGCCTGTTATGGAAGGTAAGGCTCTTATATTCAAGTATCTTGGAG
>QNDO01000241.1 GCA_003644895.1 Candidatus Hydrothermota bacterium
AGTTCCATCTGGAGTCACTCTCGCACCATATATCTCCCCGTAACCTCCCCTATTATCCACCCAGACAACAAAAAAATTAGTTCCATTAAAAGAAATATCCGGAGAACCTTGAGTACCTGCCTCTGCACAAATTGTAAATAATGTGGAAACATTGCCATCAATGCTAACGGTTTTTCCTTTGATATCACCATCCAGTGTTGCCCAAACTACCATATACCTGGAGGATCCATCATATGCAATTCTTGGAGAGTAAACATCCTCGTTCATAATGGTAATTCCAAGGGTGTCTACAACCTCATTTCCCTTCACTCTTGCCCCCTTTAAAGATGCACTATCACACCAGACAACAAAGTAATTATCACCATCCGCACTTGTGTATCCGAATGCAATTGCAGGATAACGTTGACTATAAGTTTTTCGAGATATCAAAATTCCACAGGTGTCTAGAACCTCACCATCTGTTGATATTCTTGTCCCATATATATGACGATACTCTTCTCTCTCATCTTCCCATACAGCAAAGAAACTGAACGTTCCTCCTGCAATTGAGGGCCTATCCTGACTTCCAGGAAGCCAGTAGACCGGCGGTTCGGGGTCTACCATGAAACTCCCGGATATTTTCCCCATCATCAGACTGAAACAGAGGATACTTAAGGATACTATACTTTTGGAACTCATTTTACCACCCCCTCCATCCAGATTCTGATATGATTAATAATAAGACAAAAAATATAAAAGTCAAGTCTACCTATTGGTAATCTTTATAGAACCTCCGGATTTATAAATAGGTCTATCCAGGGAAGTCTGTAGGTAAACCAGATGTAAAGAAATGCGGATACAATAATCAAAATCCAAACCCCAATTTTAAAATCAACTGTAACCTGTGATTTTTCCGTTACTTTTTCCATAATACCCGCTATCAAAGCAGCCCCGTAGGTGATGGAAACTGCCCATATTAGATCTAGTATAAGGGAACCTATCCTCCCAAAAAGGGCAGGCGCTATATACCACAGGATAAAGGTGAACCATGGCACAATAACTGTAGATAGCAATCTGGGATACCAGAAATTCTGAGCCCTTTTTTTCTTTATAATCACCAGATACTCAATCCCGCTTGTAAAGAGATATGCCCAGAAGGCCATCTTCAGATGCTGAAAAACCGATTCGTTGATTCCACAGAATGGTGTCAGAAATGACCACTGGGTTAACTCATATCCAAAATGGAGTATAATAAAGATAAATAGATAAATTAATGACTTAATAAATATGTTCATGCTACCTCCTTATTTTCCTGTGTGAAATAATATAGCAATAAAAAAGAAAACACAAAAACTGAGAATGAGTCTCATTTGCTCTTGACAGTTCTCATATTTTTATTTAAATTAAATAAACTCAACCTAAAAGGAGGTGTGAGTGATGTGGTGGGTACCATGGTTTGGATGGGGGAGAGGCTGGGGACGTGGTAACCCGTTCCCCTTCTGCAGGTTCTTCCCATGGTTGCCCAGAGGATGGAGATGGTTCATGCCATTCGTACCATATTATCCATCCACTATGTACCCCTATTGGAGCCCGTACTATGGTTTCACATTCTACCCACAGTACTATTATTATCCCCAGACCCCTTATACAACGTCATCTATTCAAACCAAGCAAGCCTGAAAGGAGGTGGTTGTATGTTCTACTACCTCTGGGGAAGAGCATACAGCCTCCTTCCTTATATCTGGTACAAATCGCAGATTTTGAACCCCTGGTTCATATACTTCTATCCACCTATCCCTAAAAATGCAGAACTCGAAATGCTTAAAGATTTCAAGAAAACTCTGGAAGAAGAGTTGAAATGGATTGAGGAAAGGATAAAAAGCTTAGAGGAAGGAAAGGAGAGCTGAGAAAGGGAGTAAGGTATATTTTATTGAACTAAATTATTATATTTTACTATGAGTTCTTCACGTGAAATAAGAGGATAACTTATAGTTGCAAGAGTTTCTTTTCTCATTTTCCCCTCTATAACCAGTTCACGACCTGCTTTTTTAACTGCATTTAACACCGTTTCCCCTTCCTGGGTTATCCTGCCTTTTTTCTTTAAAAGAAGGGCATGGGGCCTCAATACTGCACCGGCAAATTGAACACCGGCGGTTTCTGCAAACTCCTTGAGAATACCAACCACTGTACCAAAATTCTCCAATTCCCACCATCCACCAGTGGAAACAAGCGCAATTCTCTGGATTTTTACATCTTCATGAAATCTTGCTCGAGTTCGACCTTCCCGGGTCTCCAGCAGTGGCTTAATCAATGGACATAGCCGATTAAGGATGCACTGCATCCTGGCTGGAAGAGGAATGTAGACCGGAGTTGCAATGACTAGGATGTCACATTCCCACAACTTGGGATATAATACCTGCATATCATCCTGAATGTAACATGCTCCGGTTTTTCATACCAGCAATACATTTCTCCAGTACAGTGTCCTATCTCCATTTTGTGGGCGTAAAATAATTCCACTTCTGCTCCAGCTTCCTTCATCCCCTGGATAAAGGGATCGAGAAGCAGTGCAGTATACCCCTTCTCCATCCTGGGACTGCCATTGATGACTAGAACTTTAATCATAACCCCCCTCCTATGTTAAAGACATTATAAGGCTTACCTTCGAAAATAAAAATCCTAAAAATAATTAAAAA
>QNDO01000242.1 GCA_003644895.1 Candidatus Hydrothermota bacterium
TGTTTTCGCTATGTTCCCTTTAGCTAATGGAAGTTTTGACAGTTTTTCAACCTCAGGTGGTCGGTTTTTTGCGTACCATCCCCAAGCGTATCCTTCAAGGAGTAAGACTTTCCCCACATATTTTTGAGGATTTTCACCTATTTCTCTTAAAGTGGTTTTGAGTGGCTTTTCCAAAATTATTTTTTTCTTTAAAAGGTTTACATTTCCAGCTCTATCTGAGGCTTTGAATGTCAAAATGTTTTCCTTCAGACTTTCTCTATATACAAGAAAAACTCAAAACTTGATTCTCTTCTTTTTAAGCTACAAAATTCACAAACGGAGGGATAAAAGGAATGTATGAAATAAAGTGGTACTTTCCCCAAAGTATCGATGAAGCTCTTGGCTTAATTAAATTGGAAAGTGTAATACCACATGCTGGAGGCACCGGAATTTTAAAAAGCAGACTCTTAGAGAAAATCAAAGGACTCGTCGATTTAGGGAAATTACCCATAAATTATTTTTGCGAGGAAAACGGAGAAATTAAAATTGGAGCAATGCAGACCTACAATGATGTGATCGAGAATTTACAGCAAATAGATCCTGATTCGATCCTTATAAAGGCTCTTTCTCAAGCGGCTTCTACTCCCCTGAGAAACAGGATTACAGTGGGAGGAAGTGTTTCCTATTTCCCTATATGGTCTGATATCATGGGCCCCCTTATAGCTCTGGATGCCAAGGTAACTCTACTTGGAGAAAATGCCGGTATGTATGATATAAGGTACTTTGCAAAAAATCGTTTGTTAAGGAGGAATTCTCTTGTAAAAGAAGTTAAATTTGAAAAAGATAGATGGAGGAGCTATTACTTTAGAGCTGCTAGAACCTCCTTTGATTATGCAGCCTTCACCATCTCCATTCTTGCAAAGAAGGATAAGAACTTGGTGAAGGATATACGAATTGTTGTGACAGGATGTGCACGGAAGTTTAGTAGATTGGAAGACCTTGAGGAGGAACTTAAGGGAAAAGAGACTCAGGATTTAAATTTCGATGATATTTTTAAGGATATTAATCTAGAGTTTAGAGGTAAAAGACACGGAAGTCCAGAATATTTGAATCACCTCTTTCAGGTTGAGCTTGCAAGAGGACTTAGTAAAATTTTCGGGGATTAGCTATGAAAGGTGTTTTTAAAATAAATGGCAAAGAAAGGGAATTAACTTTTAAACCACATCATACACTTCTGGATATCCTGAGGGATAATGGTTACACGGAGGTCAAGGAAGGATGTAGAGAAGGTGAATGTGGTGCATGTGTTGTCCTTCTCAATGGAAAGCTTGTAAATTCATGTCAAGTTCTGGCAGCCTCAGTTATAGGCAGTGAGATATTGACCGTGAAGGGAATCGGGGATCTTCATTCTCCTCATCCCATTCAAGAGGCTTTTGTGGAGGCTGGAGCGGTGCAATGTGGTTTTTGTACACCAGGAATGGTACTAGCTACATATTATCTTTTTTCAAAAAATACAGATCCAGATGAAAAGGATATAAAACAGGCTCTTGATGGGAATCTATGCAGGTGTACAGGATATGTCAAGATTCTCGATGCTGTGAGACTCGCTATTAAGAAGATGAAGGAAAGGGAAAATGAAAAAGTTTAGTATTATAGGCAAATCGATTAAAAAAATTGATGCTTTGTCTCTGGCAACAGGAACAGAAAAATTCACCGCAGACTTTAAGGTAGAGGAGCCACTTCACCTTGCTATTTTGTATTCTCCCTATGCCCACGCTGAGATAATAAGTATAGATATAAGTGAAGCTCTGGGACTTCAAGGAGTTGTGGATGTACTCTATCAGGAGAACACTCCTCGTGTACTGTTTACCACTGCCGGACAGGGCTTCCCTGAACCTTCTCCTTATGATACCTATATCTTTGATAAAAAGGTAAGATTTGTGGGAGACAAAGTGGCAGCAGTACTTGCAGAATCTCCGGAAATTGCAAGAGAAGCTCTAAAGAAAATCAAAGTAGAGTATAAACTTCTTAAACCTATCTTTGACCCTGAGAATGCCATGGCTAAAGATGCCCCTGTTATACACGATGATGGTGAACACGCAATGATCCCTGCAAAATATGATCCAGAACGAAATCTTGCAGCGGAGGTAGAATTTAAGATAGGTGATGTTGAAGAAGGATTAAAAGATGCAGATATAGTTTTAGAGAGGGTTTATAGGGTACAATATGCTTCCCATTGTGCCATTGAACCCCACGCAGTAGTTGCCTATTTTGATGAAAGGGGTAGGCTTGTTATTATCACGACGACCCAGGTTCCCTTCCATGCCAGAAGGATTGTCTCTAGGATTCTCTCGATTCCAGCAGGTATGATAAGGGTAATTAAACCCCGAATTGGAGGTGGGTTTGGGGGTAAACAGGAGGTCTTTCTTGAACCTCTTGTGGCCTATGCAGCCTGGAAGCATAAAAGGGCTATAAGGTTAGTTCTTACAAGGAAAGAAGTCTTCATTACGGGGAGAACAAGGCATCCTATGAGGATCAAAATGAAAACTGGCGCGAAAAGAAATGGTGAAATCACTGCCTTTTCTATGGACGCCCTTATGAATGCAGGTGCCTATGGACCCCATGCACTGACAGTTATGGCAAATGCAGGCTCGAAGGTTTTGCCCCTTTTTAATAAGATAAAAAA
>QNDO01000243.1 GCA_003644895.1 Candidatus Hydrothermota bacterium
AGTTCTTCTGTTCTTCGGTAATATCAGGCCTTACAAAGGACTTGAACTGCTTGTGGATGCCCTTGAAATTCTGGTGAAAAAAGGGAAAGACTATAAACTTGTTGTAGCAGGAAGAGACTGGGGTCTCTGGGAATCCATTGAAAAAAGTATTCGTGAAAAGGGGCTACATGAATACGTTAGAGCATTCCCGGGGTATATTCCAAAGGAGGATGTTAAGTATTTCTTCTCTGCAGCTGATGTACTTGTTCTCCCTTACATAAAATTCTCTTCTCAATCTGCAGCTGTGCTTGTTTCCCTGAATTTTGGACTCCCTTTTCTTGCACCAGATTTTGAATGCTTTAAAGAATTTCCCGGGGAGAAGTTTTTATTCCAGAGTGGCTCCCCTGATTCCATAGCCGAGTATATAGAGAGGTTTTTTGAGGATAAAAAATTCAGTAAAGAACTTATGGAGGTTGTTTTAAAAAAGAAAGATGAATATAGCTGGTCTACAATTGCGTTAAAATTTAAAGAAATCTATGAAAATTTGAGAGGTGGCTTATGAAAAATAAAAGTAAGAAGGAAAGGCGTTCCTTTAAAATAAATGGTTGGGTTGCCTTTGGTATTTTCTTTATACTATCGCTTGTCCTTTATGGCAAATTCCTTACAGGATCAAGGATGCTTTTTGGTTCAGACTGGCTCAGCGGTGTTTATGCAAATAGGGTGTGGATGGAGAGGTATATAAAACAATTTCACGAAATTGCTTACTGGAATGTATATATATTCAGTGGTATGCCTACGGTGGCTGCCTTCTTTGGAGATATTATGACTCCTGCCCTTCTTGCTTCTTTAATACTTCCAGTTCATTTGGTATGGGCCTGGAGATTTGTAATAGTTCTTTCTCTTAGCGGTCTTGGTATGTATCATCTCCTGAAGAAACTGGGGACTCTTGAGAGTATTTCTCTCGCAGGGGGTGTCTTCTATATGCTCTCTGCCTTTCTGCCATCAACCACCTATGCGGGTCACCTGAATAGGCTAATCACCATGTCTTTTTTCCCGTTCGTAGTTTATTTCCTCGTTAGAGGAATAGAGAGCAGCAAGCCAAAATTTTTCATATTTCTTGGTGGTTTAATGGGATATATATTCCTCAATGGGCATCCTCAGATGGCGTATTACGGTGTCCTTTATCTTTTTGCTATATTCCTTTTTTATACTCAGATAAAGGGCATAAAGCTGAGTAGTGGGAGGTTCTGGCTACTCGTGGGCCTCTCTCTGGTTTCTGCTGTTGTGGCCATTCTTGCATACGGTTTTTATCTATTTCCGGTTCTAGAGAATCTGAAATTCGCGGCCAGAGGTGCAGAAAGGGGATATGCCTATGCTACCAGCTGGTCACTACCCCCGGAGGAGATTCTCAATCTTCTGACTCCCCACTTTTCCGGTCTTCTGGACAGTTACTGGGGTAGAAACTACTTTAAACTTCACTCTGAATACATGGGGATAATTCCTCTCATGTTTGCTGTGGGTGCCGTTGTTCTTAAATATAAAAAATCTTCATGGATTAAATTTCTTTTCTGGTCATCAACACTCATGCTGCTTTTTGCCTTTGGTAAATATACCCCTATTTTCCATATATTTTACTACATTCCTGGAATGAGTAAATTCAGAGGCCCTTCACTGATGTTCTATCTGTTTAATTTTAATTTTATAATTCTCGGTTCCATCTTTCTGAATAGCATTATCGGAGGTGAAATCAGAAAGGAAAGCATTAAAAAGTATACACTGTATTCTTATCTTGCTCTTGTTATTCTCTTCTTTTTGTTTTTTATATTTAAAGGGCCCATTATAAACATGTTTTCATCTCTTATCCAGAAAACAGCAGTTGAGTATTCCCCTGATATGTTGAGAAACAAAATAAATGCCCTTTATACAAACTACAACCCCTTCCTTGGGAGTTTCTTTCTGGGGCTTGTTTTTCTCTTAATTGCTTATATTGCCCTGAGATTGTTCATAGATAAAAAACTCAATATGACTTATACTATCTTCGCTATTGTTCTTGTATTTATTGTGGACCTTTACAGAGTTGACTTTAAATTTATAAAGGAGGCAGAGCCGCCTTCCGTGCTCTATGCTCCTGATAATGTGGTTAAATTTCTCAAAAAAGATTCGTCTCTCTACAGGATATTTCCGGTTCATTATGAGCACACCCAGGATGGCCTTCTTGCAGTTCATAATCTCCAAAGTATAGGAGGCTATACAGGTAACCCGCCAAGAAGATATCAAGAGTTCATCGGAGCAGGTAAGAGTGTGATGTTTATACCCAGAAATCTTATTACTTATCCTCATATGCTGAATCTCCTTGATGTTAAATACCTTATATCTTACCCGCTCCCCGAGGAATTAAGCCGTTTTGATGAAAGAACCAGGAATATAATTCTGAGCTGGAGGAGATTTTTTAATAATTTTGAGCTGATATTCAGAGGAAATAAATATGTAATTTACAGAAATAATAATAATTTCGGAAGGGTATATTTTGTAGAAGGCTACGAGGTCATGAGGCCGGAAGAAGCTCTTTCTGCCATAGAAGAGAAAAGAGTAAACCTGAGAAAAAGAGTAATTCTCGAGATTGACCCGGGAGTCCCCTACATACCAGATTCCTTGATTTCGGATTCTATAGATTATAGTATTGA
>QNDO01000244.1 GCA_003644895.1 Candidatus Hydrothermota bacterium
AGTAAAACAATTTCCTTCCTGCCGGAAAAAAGGTACCTGTTGGTATTAAAGAAAGCGGTGCAATTCTCAATGAATTTCAGGTAGTTGCTTTCTGTCCACTGAAAAGGAAATGTTGCCACATACTGATTTTCCTCAATCCATTCCCCGGCTCCCAGATCAAGATAATTGTTGGAAAAATTTAATGCCTTAACCTCTTCAACATTGATACTATCAAAGTATACAGTTCCCTCAACATGCCAGATGCCCAGTTTTAGCCTTTCTAGATGTAATTCATTGATTTTCACAACAATACTCTTTTTGATCCATTTCCCTTTTTCTGAAAAGTGGAGGGGTATGTCGATATTAACATTGCTGGTGGGAGAGGTTATTGCTCCCCCTTTTGATTCAGGTTCAATGTAATACTTAAAACTAATCTTGTAGATTTTACCCGGTTTTAGAATGGGTTTTGATTCCCAGTAAGACCTTCCCTTTCCGTCTCCACTAACCACAAGAACCTCTCTGTTCTCCAGTGGTAAAAGTCTACCATCTCCATGGAGAGACCAGTTATACTGCATCAGAGTGAGGATGATGGATAAAAATATGGGAGTCATCTCAGCAGATGCAAAGCGGTTGTCTTGAAGACAAGGAATACTTCTTTTTTCTCTTTCAGTTCTAATTCTTCCAGCGATGCATCGGTTATATAGGCGGTGATTTTTTGGCCCCCGGACTCTGTTACCACTTCGTTGATAACCCCTCTTTTTTTGATCTCTGAGACCCTTGCAGGAACAACATTTCTTGCACTTGTACTTACTGGGGTAAGAGATATTATAATATCTTCAGGTCTAAGAGTGGCAATAATTGTATCATCCTCAACTTTATGAGTGAGTGTAATTTTTGTTTCACCCAGGTAATACCCATCATCTCTTTTTTCAAGCAAGAGAAAATTTTTTACTCCTGTGAATTCAGCTATGTAAGTGTGAGCAGGTTTTTTGAATATGTTTGTGGGGGTGTCTATGTCCAGAATTTTACCATCTTTCATCACAGCTATTCTATCAGCTAGCATAACGGCTTCCTCAAAATCATGAGTTACCATGATGGTGGGCACATTCAATCTTCTTTTTAATTTGAGCACGAGGCTCACGGCGTCTTCTTTAATAGCTCTATCAAGTGATGAAAAGGGTTCATCAAGTAAAAGAAGAAGGGGTTGATTTACAAGAGCTCTCAGGATAGCAACTCGCTGTTTCTCACCCCCGGAAAGCTCATGAGGATACCTGTTTAAGATTTGTCGAATCCCCAGAATATCAATGAATTCTTCGAGTATCTCTTTTTTTGCGTGTTTTCCATAAAGAATGTTGTCTTTAACTTTTAGATGTGGAAAAAGAAAAAGTTCCTGATAAACAATTCCAATCCTTCTTTTTTCTGGAGGTAGTGATAGTATTTCTCTTCCGTCGATTAACACTCTGCCTCTTAAGGGCATTCTCACTCCAGCAAGTGTTTCGAGGAAAAGAGTCTTTCCAGAACCTGAAGGTCCCAATATAACAAGAAATTCCTCCTTTCTGATCATAAAGTTAAGTGGCCCCAGTTTGAAACCTCCTATCTGTAATTCCAGGTCTTCAACCTTTATCATGTCTTCTCTCCACTAGAATTCTTAAAATGACAAAGATAAGGATGGTGAAGAATAAGAGAATGGCTGCAAGAGGTTTAGAAGCTGAGAGCCCTTGAGTCTCGAACCGTTCATATATCAAAACAGGCGCTGTCATTGGGTGATAGGCAATAATTATTACTGCTCCAAACTCGGATACGGCTCTTGCCCATGTAAGAATCATGCCCTGAAAAGCCCCTTTCTTGGAAAGAGGCAGAGTTATTCTGAAAAAAGTCTGCAGTAATCCATACCCGAGACTTCTAGATGTCCATTCAAATCTCTCTGGTATAAGCCTTATACTCTCTTTAAGAGCATCGATGTAAAAAGGAGCACTTACAAAAAGCATTGCGAAGGTGATCCCCAGTAAATTTCCACTGATTGAAAGGCCAAATTTGCTAAGGAATTGACCAATCAATGAATGCCTTCCCATAAAATTCAATATTGCAATGCCAGCTACTGTATGAGGAACCACTATAGGGATATCTATCAGAGTCTCAAGTAATCTCTTGCCGGTGAAATTATATCTGGCAAGTATGTATGCAAGCGGTGTTCCGAATAAAACAGTGAGGAGGAGAGCAAACATCGATGTGATAAGGGAGGTAAAAAGTGCATTCTGGACATCTTTGTCCATTATTACTTTCATTAGAGAGATGGGCTTGGCACCAAAGATAAGTTTAATTACTGGAAAGATCAGAAAAACAATGAGAAAGAGAGAAAGAAAAACAAAGAATATTATAACCCTCTCTTTCTTCGTAAACACATTTCATTGTAATGCCTACCAGAAATAAAGGCAAAATATCAAATAAAGCTATAAATTTAGGCTGTTTTTACTTTTGCCTTTTTGAGTTTTTCCTTCAGAAATTCATTTTCCCAGATTTTTTCAGTGAGTTTTTTCAATGTTTCATCATATTCAATCATTTTTTTCTCATATTCAGGGTCTTTGATTGCAGTCAGAGCATTTTCATCCTCTGGTTTTACCTCTTCTTTTGCAAT
>QNDO01000245.1 GCA_003644895.1 Candidatus Hydrothermota bacterium
ACAGTATACTTTATACTACAAAGTATTTTATAAAACAGGGAGGTTATTATGATAAAGTTAGTTCTGCTGATGCTCCTAGCGATGAAGGGTGGGGGATTTGGTGGATTCCAAATCTCCTACATAAAACCCCGGATATCACCACTCAATGAACTCAATAAAAAGTACGGACTTTCTGAATTTGGTGATATACTCTCTTACGGTGGCGGTGGTTATGCAATAATAGGTAAAATTATTATAGGCGGTATGGGGTTTGGAGGAGATAAGACTGTAAAGAATGATACCCTGAAGGTAAGATACTCAGCCGGAGGCGGCTTTTTTGAGATGGGATATGAAATTTTGGATCTTGGTATATTGACCCTATATCCAATGCTTGGTATTGGTGGATACGGTGAAACCATAGAAATTTTCCCTACAAGAGGTGACATAAACTGGAATGACTTTTACACGGCGTCGAAAAGGTTTTCAGCCGCTTCCAGTGGGGGCTTCACTCTCTCTCCTCAAATTTCTTTACTGGTGTTTCCATCTAATTTCTTTATAGGAATTATGATAAAAGCAGGGAGCACTTTGAGGCTAAGTAAAACTTGGAAGTTAAGCGATGGATATAGGCTTCTCGATACCCCGGAATTTGATAATTTTGTACCCCATGTTGACATAATGATCTTTTGGGGCGGAAAAGCAGGCTAAAGAGGAGGGAATTGAATATGGAAATCGACAAAGAATTGATAGACGAAATTGAAAAAAATATTGGCCTTGTTAAAAAAGTATTGTTAAATAAGATTTCCATACAATTAGGAGATGCGGCGGATCAGTTGCTCATCTGGGGACTTTACATGATTGTTGCACCTCTTTTGGTTACCATTTTCAACAACCATGCCTTCTGGGCATATATACTGCCTTTCTTTTTTGTTCTAAGTATGATTAAATTGCGGAATAAAATTGCTGTTATTATTTACTGGACGATAGCAGAGCTGATTTTTATCCTGGGTCTGAAATTGGAGATATACTGGTTGTTCTATGCTGGATTTGCATTAATTCCCCTGGCCTTTGTAATTCTCAAACCCCGGAGGGTACATAGAACTTCCAGGATCATAAGTATTGTGAACTTCTGGGTACTTGTTCTTTCAGCTGGTGTAATGCTTATGGTGGTGCTTCTTAAGTATGGGAAAGGAATGTATATCCCCCTTATTTGGCCCTTCATAATAACATTCTCTTTGGGGCTTCTTGGGAGTTTTAGCAGTAAGACCTTTTTCCTCTTCGGACTAATTGGCACTCTCGCAGGCCCAGCCATATTCTTAATTTTACCCCAACCCTGGAAATTTTGGGTTACAGCCTTTTATGGGGTTCTCTATACGAGTTATTTTTTCCGCTTAAAAAACATTATGAGAGGATTAAAAAATGAAGCGATTGGATCCTTTGATACATGAACCTTTGAGGCTTCAAATCATGAGTATTCTCTATATTGACGAGATGAGTACATTTAATAATTTCAAAACTCAGCTTGATACAACTGATGGGAATCTCTCCCAACATTTGAGAAAGCTGGAAGATGCAGGGTACATAAGGGTGAAGAAGACATTTGAAGGGAGAAAACCGAAAACTTACTATTATCTGACAAAGAAGGGAAGAGAAAAGTATCTTGAGTATATCAAGACCATTGAAGAGATATTAAAAATTGCAAGAAGTGAGAGAGGAAAATAAAATATTAATCAACAGGTTAAGGAGAGGAAAGGGAAAGCTGAATGGGCTATTTCTTAATTATTGTGTTGAGTTTATGGAACCCTGTAATAAAAGTGAATTCTCAAAATGTTTTTGAGTCCCAAAAGATTCCCTTTTCCCTCCTTAATAAATTGCATATAAAATCAAGGCCTTCAAGAATAGAAGATTTCTTTTTTCTAAATCCATGGGTTCTGAAAAAATCTGTAAACTGGTCTCTCAATAATCTTTATTCCACAGGTTGTTTTGAAGATATAGATGTTTCCTTTTCTGCTGACTCTGAGACCCTTTATATTACCACTAAAGATCTTTTTACAGCATCTTTTTTTCTTGATTTTGCGTATAAAGGAGAACTTCCCAGGTTTGGTATCGGCTTGGAAGAACACAACCTCTGGGGATTATTAGTAAATACAGGAATTTATTACACTGAAGACTACACTCGGGTTTATGGAGGAGGAAAGGTGGAGATTCCAGCGTTTTTACGGCCTGATATATTCACTTCACTGGAGTGTTATAAATATAAAAAGGGGAAAAATATCAATTTTTCCTTTGAAAAAAGACCTCCCTTCGGAATAAGAAACGCTTATTCTTTTAAATATTATTCTATAGAGGCTCCGTTCTATCTTTATCAAAGGGGGGAGATTATTGATTCTGGTGTTATAAAGAGAGAGGATGTGGAGGTATTTATTGGGAGAAACCTTAAGGTTGAGAAAACCTTTATCCCGTATGTCGGATTTTTGGGTGTTGATGGAAATATTATTCCTGGACTGCGATTAAGGTATAAATATTTTTCTTTTGTGAAAACAGAAATGCTAAGGAAATTGGGGAGCAGTGAATTGGTGGAGGAAGGGTTATCCATTGATGTATTTTTAGGGAAGGACCTATCTTATAG
>QNDO01000246.1 GCA_003644895.1 Candidatus Hydrothermota bacterium
ATCCCCCGGAATCCCTCATCCAAGGCACTCTTTATTTGTTCTAAAACATTTCCCTGAAATGAGGGGATGGCATAGGCAAAGCCGATAAACCTTTCGGGGAAAAGCTTCAACGCCTCTGTTACTCTTCTGATAGAATCCTCGGTAGTTTCACAGATGGCAAATAGAATGGCTCGATCGATCCCTGCTTCATCCATGACCTTAACTATATCCGCAGGAGGGAACTCTGTCCGCTCAATATCTCCGCCTTTAAGATGCATGTGACAGTCTATTATCATATTTACGCCTCCCTAAATCCACTATCCTTTCGCCTCGTAGGATGCTTAACCAACTTTCTAAATCGGTTATTTGCTAAAAACTCCTCTCCTTTATCTATACTTTCCTCTATAGGGGCAATTTCTCCTATATCAGATTTTTCTAAATATTCCACTGCAATGCTCATCTCCCAGAGTTGACCCTGCATATAACAAACTTCATATCCAAGAGAAGGTATGTTTTCTCCAAAATCTTCAAACCATTCACTACCACAATAATGCCAAAACCCATCTTCTCTCTGCTCCTTACAGAGATAGATAAGCAGCTTGTATGCATTCTCTAACATTTTTTTATCTTTTAAGTGGTACCCCGTAGAGGCTAAGGCCATAGAAATCAGGCTCTGAACATTATTCACTGCATCCCTACCAGGACTTCTATCTTCTACATCTATCGGATTATAACAGGTAAAATGATATCCGTAATTTTCCCATTTTCCCGGGGAAAAACCATATCGTGGAACCTGATAATCAACCCAGTTCTTACAGGATTCCAAGTATTTTCTCTCCTTTGTTAATTCAAAAACCTTCACTAAGGAAATTATACAAATAGCCTCCTCGTGATGGATGGGATCGTATTCTTTCCAGGTATAAATATTCCCTGACCTCCACCTAAAATTATGATCCGGCCAACCATATTTCCAGAGAGGGCTCTTTATCCGGGATAACCTGCTATATCCATCTTTATCATACTGCGACCAAAGGAGAAAATCTGCTACCTCTTTGGCTCGCATGAGCAACTTCTCATCCTTCTCTTTCTGGTAAAGACCAATAAGTCTCAGGACATACTTAACTTCATCTTGTGCGTGAGGATAAGGCACCTCGCCTCCCTTATAACCCGGCCATCTCCCTACAACAGGTCTGCCAGGCAGACTTTCATCCAGATTAAAAGGGGCAATATCTTGAGCAAATCTTATCCACTCTTTATCATAAAGACCTCTTACCCAGCCCTTTATATTCCTTTTCATAATTTATCTTCCCATTTCTTAATTATATTAAGAAGTTTCTGTGTTAAAGAATTATCTATGCCTTCTGGGTGATGGGTTTCCAAAATCTCTCTCGCTTTCTCCTTTGCCTTATCAATTTCTGTTTTTGCCCCTTCTTCCAACCATCTATCATATCCAACACCTCCAATAAAAATCTCTGGCAACCACAACTCATCCCTGAAATGTCTTGCAGTATGAGGATGACTCAAAAATACTGGCTTATATCCTGCATCCTTTATGACTTCTACTGCCAATGTCTCTTCATTTACTAAAAAACCTTTTGCAATCCTTTTAAGTAATCCAGCAATTTCATTATCGATAACTAGCTGGACCACTGAATTTATGCCCTCTGGTTCAGAAACTATACCCAACGAACCAAATCTGGTAGCACCAGCATAAACTCCTGTTAAAAAATCTGATAATCTTTCTACGCCTGATTGAACTGAAGCAATAGTTTTTGCCTGTGTTTTCCCAAAACCAATAGAAAGGGAAACTGCTCCATAGAAATCTGCCATATCCCCCATAGATAAGATAAGAAGTGATGCCTCTGGACGAGAAGTACAGTTAAGCCCATTTCTCATATCTATTACCCCAAGGTTGAAAAACAGGGACAGGTCTCCATAATCACTTCTCTTATAGATTGCCCTATTGATCATGTTACAACTGAATTGGTCAACAAGCTGAATTACCAAAGCTCCTGCAAGTGTCACAGGAGCAGTCCCTCCCACAGATGCAATACCTGAACCCACTCCAGTAGAAAGCCCTTCCTTAACAGCTTGCAATATCAATTCTGCCTTTGACCTGTCAAGAAAAAGGGGATAATCTTTATGAACATTCACATTAGCCACATCTTTCATCTTCCTACCCGTATATTCGGAATATTGCTGGCATAATTCAATGTAGCAGGGTAATTCTTTTACACTGGTTATCTCCCCTGAAAAATAGGGTTTCGAAGTGTTTATCCAGCTTAATAGTTTTTTGTAAAAAGGTTGAGTTTGTGGAGGGACATCAGAAGGGATGCCTAAGCAATTCATCGTATCTATATTTTCTAATGCATCAGCCACTCTGTTAAAATTACTACTTGATAGAAAAGTATGGTATTTCACCCTATTTGTTTCTAGATCAATATACCTGGCCGGATATCCCCCCGCGTTAAAGTGAATCTCACTTCTTGTTCGTTTCTTCCCGCCTGCATTGGTGATATATTCCTCAACTACCTTGCTTGGGAAGTAGACCACCTGTTTATCATAGTTAACAGGGTAGCCGAACTCA
>QNDO01000247.1 GCA_003644895.1 Candidatus Hydrothermota bacterium
AACAACCCCGAACAGAACTCCCGAAAGGGTTCCAATACCCCCCAGTATCAATCCAAGGGCAACAAAGATCCTCTTAATCTGATCCTTTCTGAATCCCATGGACCTCAAAACACCAATTTCCCTAGTTTTTTCCACCACCAGCATCATGAGAGCGGCTATAATTCCGAAAGAGGCCACTATCACTATCAGGATAAGGATAATATACATGGCAAGTTTTTCCAGCTTCAAAGCGGAAAAGAGACTTTTATTCATCTCTATCCATGTGGTCTCGGTAAATGGATATTCTAAACGTTCGTGGATCTTATCCTTAACTCTAAAAGCCTTCATTGGATCTTTAATATATACCTCAAACCCAGATATTTTATTCCCGAAGTCTAAGAGACCCTGCAGGCCATCCAGTCTGACAAAGGCAAAGGCTGTATTAAAGTCATAGAGGCCTGCATCGAATATACCGCCAACAGTGAAATCCTTTGATTTCATTATCATACCAAAGGGGGTTTTTCTCACACCGTAAGGTGAATACACCTTAATGGTATCTCCGGGCACCGTCCTCAGCATGGCTGCAAGATTAACCCCCAGGAATATACTCTTCTCGTGGAAAATGGAATCTCCCATCATTATATTCTGCTTCACCTCATCAGGTAGATATTCAACACCCTTAACCACCACGCCATCCGAATAGATACCCCTGTTTATCATGGTCTTCACTAAAATATAGGGCTCCACCTTAGTCACTTCATCAATATCCAGGAGCAGATTCCTTAGAGAATCACTGTATTCAAAGGGCTCATCAAAGAACTGGGTAACAATGACATGGGGAGTCATGCCGATGATTCTCTTTCTGAGTTCGGTCTGGAAGCCCGTCATAACACCTATTACAATGATCAGGGCAGCAACACCAATAAATACTCCCAGGATTGAGAAAGTTGTGAGAAAGGAAAGGAACCCCCTCCGTGCTGCTTTCAGATAACTTCTTGCAACAAAAAGTTCTTCTTTCCTGAGAAAAGGACTCAAGACTTAGGCCTCAGTTGTGGGAACAAAATTACATCCCTTATTGAATACTGATTTGTGAAGAGCATAACTATTCTATCCACTCCAAAGCCAATTCCCCCTGCAGGAGGCATGCCGTATTCCAGGGCCTTCAGAAAATCCTCGTCTATCTCTGCAGGTATCTCCTCATCCCCTTCCTGCCTGAATTTAATCTGCTCTTCAAACCTTTTTCTCTGATCAACAGGATCGTTCAGTTCTGAAAAGGCATTGGCAAATTCCATTCCAAGAATAAATAGCTCAAAACGCTCCACCCTCTCCTCAAACTCTCTGTGTCTTTTTGCAAGAGGAGAAATAACCAATGGATGATCCACTACAAAGGTGGGGTTCTTTATATGATCCGCCACGAGATTGTCAAATATTTTGTCAAGTAACCTGTTAAAGGGAAGTCTATTTGCATTCTTAAGACCAAGCTCAACACCAACACTTCTAAGTTCTTTCAGGGTCATGCCGAGCGGATCATTCCCCAGTTTTTTCTCAAGTTCATCGAGATAACTTATCCTGGGAAAAGGCCTCTTAAAGGTGATCTTTTCTCCCTGATAATCGATTTCAGGTGAACCGTATAGCTTTACGGCAAGCTCTTCGAAGAGCTCCTCTGTGAGCTCCATCATGTCATTGTAATCCCAATAAGCAGCATATGCTTCCAGACCTATAAATTCCGGATAGTGCAATCTATCGATGCCCTCGTTTCTGAAATCCTTTGCAAATTCAAATACTTTCTCAAAACCACCCACAAGGAGCCTCTTGAGATAAAGCTCATCCGCTATCCTTAAATAAAGCTTCGTGTCAAGGGCATTTGAATAAGTTTCGAAGGGTTTCGCGAAGGCACCACCATATATGGGCTGCAATATGGGGGTATCAACCTCAAGGAAACCTTTCTCAATAAAGAATTCACGCATCAACTGGATTATCTGACTCCTCTTTTTGAATACCTCCCTGGTTTCTTTATTCACAATAAGGTCGAGATATCTCTCACGATACCTCACCTCTTTATCCTTGAGTCCATGCCACTTTTCAGGCAGTGGTCTCAACCCCTTGGCAAGTATTACGAATTCCTCTGCAAGGACAGTAACCTCACCGGTTTTTGTTTTGAACACCTTTCCTTTAATGCCTATTATATCCCCAACATCAATATATTTCTTAAAGAATTTAGCTCCGTCCTCTTCAACTTGGGGAACTTTGCTTGTGCCCTTCTGTATTGCAATTTGAATATCTCCCTGTTCGTCCCTTAAATGGGCGAAGGAGAGCTTTCCAAAAACCCTCTTCGTTATTATCCTGCCGGCAATGGAGACCGTTTTACCTTCCAGTTCATCAAAATGTTCTTTAATAAATAGTGAATCATGTGTCTTCTCAAACCTGTAAGGATAAGGTTCTAGACCCTTTTCTCTGAGATCTTCAATCTTGGCTTTACGTACTTCAAATTCATCAAGTCTTTCCATCTCTCCTCCTCAAGTCTTTATATTTTAAATCCCTTACTTAACCCCAATCAACAAACTTCACGGCTTTAAAAGTTCGA
>QNDO01000248.1 GCA_003644895.1 Candidatus Hydrothermota bacterium
TCCATCTTCACCTTCAGAGTCCTCGCTTTCTTCCTCTTCCTCCTTGTTTTCTGAGGCATCTAATTTTTCTTCTACATAGTCATTGAATTTTCTGACCGCTTGTTCAAGAGCCCTTGAACTGAGATGAGAATATCTTATGGTCATTTTAATATCCTTGTGGCCTAAGAGTTCTTGAATAGTTCTGATGTCCACATTGTTCATGGCAAGATATGAAGCAAAGTTATGGCGCATGTCATGGAAGCGGAAGTCTTTTATACGTGCTCTCTTTAAGAGTTTCCTGAACCTGCTGCCAGGAGCTGTTATCCTTCTGCCGTTTTCAGGATTGACGAATACATAATCTACAGGAGAGACGCAGCCTGTGGTTTTTTGTTGTAGGTTGTATAATTCCTGGAGTATATTCTTTAAAGCAGAAGTCATCGGGATAATTCGTTTTTCGTTGTTTTTGGAATTTTGTACGATGATTCTGCTGGTTGCGAAATCTACATCACCCCATTTCAGGTTGATCACTTCGCTCTTTCTCATACCCGTGTGAAGTGCCGTAAGGAAAAGAGCCCTCCAGTGGAGTGGCTCCTTCTGTAATTCTTGCATCAATCTTCGGAGTTCATTTTCGCTTAAATATCTCAGCCTCCCCGGCGGTCTCTTTTTCTGTTTTATTCTTGCCGCCGGGTTACTTGAAATGTATTCCCACTCTACACATCTGTTGAAGAAAGATTTAAGAAACATAAGGTCAGAATTAAAAGTGCATGGTCCACATTTTCTTGTCCTCTCATACAGGAAATTCTCTATATCTATGGGTGATATATCCCTTAGCAATCTGTTTTCACCAAACCATTCTATCAGCCTCTTTGCTCTGTATCCATTACTCTGAGCATACTGCCGTGAATGACGAGCCTTGCTGTATTGTAAGTAGTCTTTAAGCGCCTCTCCAAGGGTTATATTGCTCAGTATGGGTTTTCCAAACACTTTTTCCTGGGCCTTCTGGGTTTCTACCTCGAGCAGTATTCTCTCGGCTTCAGTTTTAGGTATGTTCCCAAGACATTTTCTGTAGCGTCTCCCATGGAGCCTGTAGTCTATATACCATTTGTTGTTTTTTCGATAGAGTTTTGCCATTTTTTACCTCCTGTTTTCTGATTTTGAGTCGTTTAGGATTTCCCCGATATGTTGGTTGAAACCTTCGATTGCCTCTTGTTTCCTTGCATCAGAGACGTGGGCATACCGGGCTGTCATCTGGATGGTTTTGTGACCTAGTAAACTTTGAACCACCCTTATATTATTCCCGGACATAATGAGATATGATGCAAAGTTATGCCTTAAATCATGGAAGCGGAAATCCTGAATGCCAGCCTTCTTCAGTATCCTTTTCCATGCACTTTCTATCCAGTATACAGGCTTTTTAGTTTCAGGATTATAGAATACATATTCTGAGCGTCTGGGCAGGGACTGGAGTATCTTTTTAAGCTGGGGAACCATCTTGATGGTGCGTTTTTCGTTATTCTTTGATTCCTGGACGATTATAAGGTCGTTCTCAAAATCTATATCCTTCCATTTCAATTTTGAAATTTCACTTTTACGCATGCCGGTGTAAAAGCCTGTAAGTATGAATGCTCTCACGAGAGGCTTTTCTTCACCTACTGCCTTGAGGAATCTCTGCATCTCATCGGGAGATAGGTATCTCAGTCTACCTGGAGGTTCTTTGAATTTCTTGATCTTTCTGGCAGGATTGTGAACAATGTAGTCCCATTCTTCACATTTTCTGAAAAAGGACTTAAGGAATGCTAACTCCCGGTTGGCAGTAGCAGGTTTGACAGTCTGGAGTTGCTGAAAGAGGTAATCTTCTATATCCTTTTGAGTTATATCACAAAGCTGTTTGTACTCTCCAAAATAATCAAGCAGTTTCTTCACTATACCCTTTTCCCTTTCAACCTGTTTTGGACTCAGATGTGGCTCAGAATGTTTTTTGATGTATTCATCCAGGGCCTGCTTCAGTGTTATAGGTTCAGGATCTATCTCCCCCAGCAGTTCCTGCTTGAGAAGTTTTAGACGGTATTTATCTTCGATAGCTTTCGCTTCTCTCTTTGTTTTTACACCTGGAAGTGCTTTGCGAATGCGCTTACCTTTGTAAGATACGTCCATGTACCATGTGTTCCCTATTTTGAAGGGCATCTCTACACCTCCTCACTCGGTCTGGATGAGTCCGTGTTATTTAGCCACTGTTCGATGCATTTTTTGATTTCGTGGAGGAGGTCCGGGATCTGGCATTTGCTACGTTCTGCTTCGAGGAGTCTGAGTTCAGCATAGTATTTGGATGCCACCATTTCCATCCTTGCACCATGGAGTACTTTACGGGTCCGTTTGCCCTCGTAGATTATATCTATGTGCCATATGTCCCATGTCTTATGTGCCATAGTTTTACCTCCTGTTTTTGTGTTTGTGTGTTTGAGCTCTGAGCTCCCGCACCTTTATACCGCGATTCGCTTCCTTTTTTGCCTTCCTTTGGCGGTTCTGCAGGAGTTTCTCCGCTTTCATATTCTTCATGTCCAAAAATTAGCA